>JAQTRI010000083.1 GCA_028711905.1 Candidatus Wallbacteria bacterium
CAGGTAGGCTCCACTGAGCAGCGTAGAACCGGTCAGATAGAAAAAAGCCGGTATCAGCATCCCGATCACTGGAATGAATTTGGAAACAAAGCCCAGAACAATAGCTGCAATAGCAAAAGCCAGGACCGGCAGAACCTGTGTGACCGGATCTGAGCGAAAAAGACCCCAGGCCTGCAAAAAATAGTCCTTGATCCTGTCAATGCTGAAACCATCGAGGCTGGCCCCCTGAATAATTGCTTCCTTCCCTTCACGGATAGCCTCTTCGGCTGCAGCCACAGCCTTTTCGGCTGCTTCGCTGCCTGCGGTTCCTTCCTGCTCACCCACTGTCCCAGCATCATCGTTTGTGTTCCTGAATTTCGTTTCTGTTTGATGCGTTTTTTCTTCTGCAGGAGTGACCGGTTGTTGATCAGCTGCTCTTTTGATGAAAATCGTGCCGCAGTTCTGGCATTTTTCTGTTTTGTCGCTGTAAAACTTGTTACAGCCAGGGCACTTGATCATTGCCTTCCCCCAAAAACAGGATAGAAAGATTTAGCATATTATACATTATTTCAACAAACCATTCCACTGCACTTCAAACCCGGCGGCCTTCCTGAGGCCAGTAATCCTTCGCAAAACAGGAACAGAAGGCTGAATAAAAGCAGTAACCAGGAAAAGTCAGAGAATGTCTCCTGATCAGAAACCGAAGGTAATGAATCATTTGCCGCCCGTGAGTACCATTTGACCGGTTCAGCCGGGCAGGAGTGTATCAGTAGATCCGTAAAAAAAGGAACTATCAGCTTTGTTTCCCAAAGGCCTGTTCCAGCAGCGTCCCATGAAAAAAGAAAAGTATAGACCCTGCCCTCGCCAAAATCCTTTTTGATCAGCAGAGGCTTACCTTTTCCGGAAAAAAGAAGAATCTCATTTTCCGGCTCCGGATCAATCAGAAAACTTCCTTTAAAAGAAAATCTCCCCTGCCAGTTTCCGATTGATGAGATGGTTCTGGAGAAAACTGTCCTTCCAAGCACCGCGTCTTCACTGTTCCAGGAAAGCAGCCTTCCAGGAAGAAATCCATGATTGACTTCGCTGTAACTGAATAAGATCTTGTTCAGATAATCAGTTGAAAGATCCGGCGGCAGAAAAAGCCACACAGACCCACCCTCCTGCAAATATTTTTCCAATTTGCGATATGTACCCAGGTCGATCCGCCCCGCATCACTGATTACAACCAGGTCATACCCACTTGGAGCGATACGCTCCAGCATATCGAATCCGGCTCTTGAACTCAGCATCATCGAGTGTTCCATGCTGGAGAAAAATGAAGGCAGAACAGTATTTTTTCTCAATTGCTCCTCATCAACAATAAAAAGTGCATTCCAGCCGGGAGTGGTCCGACATCCGGCGGTGTATTCCTGCCTTCCCCCATCCTGTGAAACAATGGCTACTGTCAACTCATGCTGTCCCTGGTCCTTAAAAGAAAACGGGATTTCAACTGTCCCCGCCCCCTGTGGAACGGCCCTCCCGAATCGCTCCCTGCCATCGACTGACAGCGTCACTTCGGACATCTGATGTGAGGCTGGGAGCTCAACCACAAGTTTTTGCTTCCCTCCAGCCAGGATAACTGCAGGCTCAATTCGCAATCCCGGAGCACTATGAAAATGCAACGCTGGTTTCGCAATCAGGATTTTCCTCATTGGCCCCGCGAAAAAAGCGACAATGCAACTTATGCAGGCAACCCGCACCAGCAGACGCAGCATATTGAAGAACATCAGTCTGTTCTTCATGCGGAAATACCCTTCTTTAAAATACTTAAGGCTGGAAAAATCCATCAGCTGTGGCTTCAGCCTGGGAAGCAGGTGTAGAATAACAGGCACAGCAAGGGCCAGAAGCCCGAAAAAGAAGGAAGGAATCTCAAAGAAGAACAACGCCCCTCCCTCCCCTGCGTCTTTTTATAAGATACTCGAAAAGGACCTTTTCGACCGGGGTCCTCGTTGTATGCTGCACATAATCCATGCCGGCAGACAGACAGAAATCCATCACTTTTCTGCGTCCGGCGTTGACCGCCGACTGATACTCGCTGCGCATGGCGTCCAGACGCAGATCAAGATGATCACCTGTTTCCATATCCCTGACCCGATAAAACCCGCGGTATGGCAGCTCATACTCTTCGCCGGACAGCAGATGAAAAACGATGATGTCGTGCTTCCGGCCGCTTAAGGACCGCAACGCAGGGAAAATCTGGTCCTCCTCACCAAGAAAATCTGAAATCACACAGATCAGAGAGCGCTTCTTAAGGTTTCGCGCCAGCCCGACAATGCTTTCGCCAAAAAAAGTTTTTCCACCAGGAGAGCTGTTTTCAAGAAATCTACAGATGCTGGTAAAGTGAGACTTTTTTGCCCTGGGTGGAACCATGGCTTGCAACCCTTCGTTGAATAACCATACGCCGACCGAATCCTTCTGCCTGAGCATGAGAAAACTTAATGATGCGCACAGCACCCTGGAATAATCCCATTTACTGATGCTGTCCCCAAACGCCATGGAAGCACTGTTGTCTAATAGCACGAACGACCTGAGATTGGTCTCCTCGTGAAACCGTTTGACAAAAAGGCGGTCTGTCCGGCCGAACAGTTTCCAGTCGATATTCCTCAGGTCGTCACCACGCTCATATGTCTTATGGTCTGCAAATTCGACATTGTACCCGTGAAAACTCGACTGATGATACCCGCTGAGAAATCCGTCCACGATTTTCCGGGAAAACAGCTCCAGCCCGGCGATTTTGGCGAATTGTTCAGGATTGAGAAATTTCATAAACTTTATTTAACTTCATCTATCAGACTGGTCAGAATGTCGTCAGTGGAAACACCTTCAGCCTCGGCCTGAAAATTAAGCACAATCCTGTGCCGAAAAACATCGGGGATCAGTTCCTTGATCTCATCATAGCCCGGAGCCGTCCTGCCCCTGACCAGACTGAGGGCTTTTGCGGCCAAAACCAGCCACTGGACCGCACGCGGGCTGACACCGAACTCCACCATTTTAGCGGTCTGGGATCCGGCCGCGCAGTTATGCGGACGGGTGGACCTGGCAACCCTGACCGCATAAGCCACAATCTCGTCAGCAACAGGAACATGGTAGATCATCTGCTGAATGGCCATGATTTTGCCGGCATCAAGAACGGGAGTGAGCGCAGATTCGCCTCTGGAAGTCATCCTGCGGACAACCTCTTCCTCTTCGCTCTGGGAGGGATAACTCATTTTCAAATAGAAAAGAAAACGATCCAGTTGTGCCTCAGGCAAAGGATAAGTGCCTTCCTGCTCGATTGGGTTCTGGGTGGCCAGAACCAGAAAAGGCTTTTCCATCGGGTAGTTTACTCCGTTAACAGTAACGGCATGTTCCTGCATGGCTTCCAGCAGGGCGGACTGGGTTTTCGGGGGGGTGCGGTTGATCTCGTCAGCCAGAACCAGATTGGCAAACAAAGGCCCTTTATGAAAGCGGAACTCCCTTTTCCCTTCCTGGTTTTCCTCTATCAGTTCGCTGCCGATGATGTCGGAAGGCATCAGGTCAGGAGTAAACTGGATCCTGCCGAATCTCAGGTCAAGAGCAGCGCCCAGCGATCGGACAAGCATTGTCTTAGCCAGTCCGGGAACGCCTTCCAGCAAGCAATGCCCCTGGCAGAACAGTGCCAGCATTATTCTCTCAATGACTTTTTCCTGGCCAACCACATTTCTGGCCAGCTGAGAAGAGATTTCTTCTCTGGCTGTGCCTACCAGTTCCACCAGTTTCTTCTCGTCCATAAGTTCTCCCCCGATCTCGTGCATCCGTATTTAAACAGTATCATTCTTTTCAGCATGAATTGCAATCGTCCGTTTGCTTTAAGCCACAGCGGTTTTCCTGCAATCCGGATTGTTTGGCATCCTAACATCATCAGTGTACACTGTCACAGGTATTGTTTATGAATTTGATTGAATGCCGGGCCAGGCTGGAGCTCGATTTCTATACTTTAGTAACTGTCGCCGTTGTTCTTGCCTGCAGTTTTTTTCTGATTTATCCCAGCTGCAGCATGAATTTCAGCTCGATTCAACCTGAATCCGGTGGTTCATCTGCAACGAATAAAACTGCAGCATTCAGCAGAAAATTCATTACCAGGCCCGGGAGATACACCGGCGAAATACTGGTGCTGGATCTATCTGTTGAAATCAGCATAGAACTGGCCTGGATTCCTCCAGGCACCTTCATGATGGGTAATCCCTTCCCTCCTGAACAGTTGGCCGAACAATTCGGGGTCCCTGACATCAGCCTGTACAACGATGAACTCCCGTATCACGCTGTTTCCATTACCAGAGGATTCTGGATCAGCCGTCACGAAATCACTCAGCAGCAATGGAACTCTGTCATGGGAAGCAATCCCAGTCATTTCAGGGGGAAACACCTGCCTGTCGAATGCGTCAGCTGGAATGACTGCCAGAGGTTCTCAGAAAAACTCACCCGCCTTTACCAGGGTGTCTTCCGACTGCCGACTGAAGCAGAATTCGAATAGGCCAGTAGAGCAGGAAATACAGGCTACTTTTGCCTGAACAGCGATCCTGGCGAATTCGCATGGTTCAAAAAGAATTCCGGCAGTACCACTCATCCGGTTCAAAATCTCAGGCCAAATGCCTGGGGACTTTATGATATGAATGGCAATGTCTTTGAATGGTGCTTGGACAGCTATAACTCAGGATTGTATTCTGTCAGCTCAGAATCCGACCCTTGCTCAACAGAAGAAACTGGACATCGCGTGCTGCGCGGTGGTGCTTTTGACAGTGACACCCAGGAATTGCGTCTCAGTGTCAGGGAAAGGAACAAACCGGAGATTAAATGGCATAACAGAGGATGCAGAATAGTACTTGAAGTCAGTCCAAACCATTAGTTCGACACTTTATATGTTCGACCAATATTTTTGTAACTTGCTTAAAGATTTGCTCTTTTTTGGTGATAGAATATAATCTTACTTTACAGACAGACTATATTTTCCACTTTGTTTTACATGTGTTTTGTTTAACATCCTGCACCTGCAGCTGGCACAAATAAAGAACTCTCATTGTAAGTAAATATCCTCTTCAAGGTTTTCCTTGTCTCTCTGCTCAATGTGTTTTATTAATTCAAGGATCTGCTGATTTTTGTCAGCTATCAATTCAGTGTCTGAAATCAACATCTGTCCTGGTGCGGATTTTTCTCAAGCTTTTATGCAAAAAATACTTGACAGATTCTGGGTTTCGAATATTATTCTTTTTAACAAAGCTTAGGGGGAAATTGATGAGGAGAATTCTTACCGCTGTATGCTTTTTAGTCTTTGCCGCATCTTGTCTTTCAGCTGCCGACACTAAAGCAGCCGGTACAAGAAATCCCAAAGACACAGTGTTCCGCATCAAGGCTCTGGTTTCAATGATGAACCAGTCTGTAGAGAATGTTCTGGCCTCTAATCGTAAAATTGACGGTCTGCTGTTCAAAAACTGGACCCTGCATACTGAATTTGAAACCGACATGGCTTTCTTGCTTCCTCTGTTCAGAACAGCCGTCGAAGCTTACGGCAACCTGGGCAACTCCGTCAAAGACCTCAGATCTGAGATTTTCGATCCTTCTCAGTTCTGCTTCCACGAACTGGAAATCAGTCTCAATACTTCAGGCACTTTCTTCGCTGAAGCATACTCCTGCCTGCGCCAGGGAAAACACAAACTCGCACCTGCCAGATCGGCATATTCAGCAAGCTGCAATGAATTCAACACCACATCGAGTCTGACTAACAGACTGGCCGACCAGCTGGAAAAAGTCACGGGTCAAGTCGGTCCTGTTCCTCCGCCTCCGCCCGTACCCGGGCATTTTAATGTTGAAGTGCGCCGTAAGCATGTCAATCCTGGGAATCACACTATTATCAGCAAAGATTCACCCCTCGGAAATGACATCATGAGAAAAGTCCGCCGCATCATGAACGATGAAATGTCCACCTTGGAAGTGATTCAGCTGAAATTCGCCCTTAACAGTGCTAATGGTTTCAACTTCTGCATTGTCAGGCACAATGATCGCAAGTATGTGCTTTACTGGTGGCATGTGCTGGATGAAATTCTGGACATCCTGCCAATCGATTGACAATTATCGTATAACAAAAAAAGCCCCTTGAAAGGGGCTTTTTTTTTCTGCGAATTTCGGTTATCTGATGACTGCAAATGCGAATTTTAACAGATTGGAAGGCAGTACCTGCTGATTGATCGGTGTGGCAACAGCTGATGCCGGTTGCAGATAAAGCACACTGTTCTGAATCATGGCCCCATCCCTGTATAGCTGTTCCATGCCGCCGCTTTTCAATTTGCCCTCACCGGACTGAGCCGGCACGACTAGAACTTTGAATCCTTCATTGTTATCAGGATTGTATACAGCTCCATATGCCTGAAAGTATCCGCCTATCAAGCCGCTGGTAATAATCCTGGAATCATTTAAATCCACCTGCACAGCTGTGCCGGCACGCCTGAGATAAGAAGTCAGCTTAACGGCACGGGTTACCTCCCTGCGGTCAACACTGGCATACACCTCTTCCCCTACCTGCAGAGATTTCCAGGGACTCGTGTAAAGGTCGCTGTTCGAAGGATCTAAATATCTGTCCAGCCCGCTTTTCACCGATGAATCGCTGGTAATGATCCTCTTCACTTCAGTTTTGCCATCGACTTCAAGAATGATCTCGCCACGCTGATAATCATTGATCTGAACAGCATCGTCCTTGATTGCTGCGATGCGACCGTGAAATTCATAGGGGACCGCGTAAATTTCCACATATCCGGCCTGTCGGACTTTTTTAGGTTGATTTTCTTCGTTGAGCACCGAAAGCATCTCTTCATCCCGCCAGCTGTACTTTTTCCTGCGTGTAACTATATTGACCCCGACCTTAGCAATACTTTCGTCCATCAGCTTTTTCAGATCCTGTTCGAGCCTTGCAAGATTGGACTTACCATTATACTCTACCCATTTCCCACGATAATTGAGCCAGACAGGAATATCTTCAGGCACAAAAATCTCTTCAATACGATCATCATACAGAGTGGAAAAGGTGTTTTCCCCGACCTTTTTTTCTATCCTTCCCCTGGACCGAATATTGAGGGTCCTGCGCGCCAAATCGACTTTTTCGATCAGAGAATCGACCCTGGAATCATCGGACGCCATCCTGGTAATCAAGTCTCTGCTCCTGTTCCCTACTTTTACATCAAACGGGACCTGCTCAAAATAAACATCCCACTTGATAAACAGGTTGGATAGTATTGCCATGGCCAGTTCTTTGGTAACAGGCTGCCCTGCGCCAAACTCATAGTTCTTTTTCTGGGGATTGAAAAAAACCTGCCTGTACGGAATACCCATGTTAAACCCCGCACCAGTAAGGCTGACACTGTCATCAAACCTCTTTGGCAGCAGATTGTACTCCTGGGCAGTCTTAACCCACCCTGGAAAATCATCGGGTTGAATCGAGACATCATTATAGCGGGTAAGATGCTTGTTCAATTCGTGTGCCCGCAAAGCCAGTCCTGGGATCTGGCAGTTAGAATCAGTTGTTTTTTCCAGCATGATAACAACGGTTTTCAGAAATTCTCCCCGGGTCACTGCCTTTTCAGGGCTGAACTCACCTTCCACAGGTTCGATGACGGCACGCCTGATGGCTTGCTCGACAAACCCGAACTCAGGCCTGGCCCTGTACTCTGAGAAGTTATCCGGTTTTTGTTCCTGAAAGTAATATATTGCATTGTATTCCTCGGTATACTTTTCCTTTTCCTGAAAGGCATTGGGCATAAGCCTGCATACAAGAACCGCCAGTTCCCCCCTGTTGAGTATGCTTCTGGGATAGAAATTGTGTCCCTCCTCAATGTATGGCGAAGCACCTCGGGCCAGCATCCTCTGAATATGCCTTATGGCCCAAGACTCATCAAGGTCCACAGCCGAAGATTCGCCGGCCCGGCAAATCACTGACAGCGTTATGAGAGCAAGCATAAGAATCTTTCCAGATGTTTTCATATCTGCTCCTTATATTCCTTCTCCGCTTTCAGGGTGCAGCAGATAATCCATCGTCATTTCCTGCTTTGTCACACTGACCTGGTCCACAAATTCTCTGTATCTGGGCATAGAAACTCGTACTTTGAGCCTGGTCGGCGCACTCCCGTCCGCAGTCACTTCATAACAGCCTTCTGTATCTGTAACAGCCTGACTGTCACCTGTCTCGATAATCGCTCCGAACAGTGGACTCCCGCTGTTTGCATCGCACACTTTTCCTTTGACTTTAATCACAAGCTCATCCTTCAGCATAGGACCCGCCGACTGGGGGAAGACAGAAAAAAAAGGAGAATCGGATTTGATTTTTTTAAGGGGAGCGCTCTCACTCCAGTAATCAACAAACACAGGCTGCTCTCCACTGTTCAACTCCGGTGAAATGTCCATGGAAACAGGAGCATCCTCTTTTGGGGACTTCGGTTCCCCCTGAGTTTCCATTTCCACCATTACAGTGTTCCAATCCCGGAACAGCTCGACAGTAATCTCTCTTGGATTGAATCCGCGAGCTTCTACCCGCATCAGATGCCTGCCCTTGCGAAGAGGTTCGATGTTAAAAAAGCCCCATCTGTCAGTCCGAAATTCCTGCTTCCTGTCAACAATGATTTTAGCGGAAGCGATTCCGCCTGACTTGCCGTCAACGACCTGGCCGAAGATCTCGGCAAAATTCTCAGCTGCCAGCATGGAGCAGAGAAGATGGAAGATCAAAAGGGTTAAAAATCTTCTCTGGCGCATTCCACCAACTTCACCAATCCCTTCTGCTTAAACTCCACAACAATTACATGCAGGCCACTGTGAGTGTTTTCCTTGCCAACCACCTTGCCTGATTCCCCGAAAATGCTGTGGTAAATCATGTCTCCAATCCTGTATTCCTGTGATAAGTTGTATTCTTTCTTTGTAATCCGCTGGATGGGGGCTTTCTTTTTTTCTTCGTCCCGGCGCTCATTCCGCCGTAGATTGAGCCGGTTCAGTTTTCTTCGGATGGCGATCTCACTAACCCTGAAATACTTGGCCAATTCTCTGTCTTTCATGCCGGCATAATTGGCCTTCAAGTACTCTTCTTCCTCAGGGGTCCATTTTTTCTGAGTTTGTCTGATCAATCCCATGCGCGAGAGTTTCCTCTGGATGGCAATGGTGGAAACCCCAAAAAACTCTGCCAACTCCTTGTTGGATAGGGTCTTGAACTTCTCCTTCAACAAAGATTCATCTTCTTTGATCCAGTGTTTGGTAGCCATCATTTTTCCCCTTTTGCCGTCGTTCTTTCAGCAAATCCGATCAATGCTATCAGCGCATTTCTACAGATATCCTCGTCCTCATTCCTCAACTGGTTGAACAAATAATCCACAAAATCCTTGATTCCCAGCTCTCCGAATGCATATAAAGCCGAAGCCTGCATCCATTTATCATGATCGTGCAGCATGCTGAAAAAAGCCTCCCTGATGGTTGCCTGCAGATCCTGATAATTCCATAAAGCCATTGCGGTGTTGGCACGAACCCTGTTATCTTCGTCTTCCAGATAGGGAAGTAGAAGTTCCCTGGTAACAGGGGTTTTCAGTTTCCCTATAGCTTCAACGGCATTGGCGCGCACTCTCCTGTCCTCAGACTTGAGAAATGGCGCAAGATGCATCACAAGTTCTTCATTTTCCATGCAGCCGATTACGATCAGCAACCGGGCAATGACTTTAGCTTCACCTTCATTTTTCAGCCAGTCCAGAAGATAACCGGACATTCCTGACTTTTTTGAATGCAGCAGTTGATCAAGTACCAATATCTTAATCACACTGTTCTTGTGGCCAATCCCCTGAAAGAAGTCCTGCAGTTTTCCCTGATCGGCCAGATATGCCTCCAGGTCCTCCAGATACAGTTCATCTCGTTCGAGCTTCCCGAACAGGATTTCCTTTTCGTCCATTTCAGTTAGCTCCAATCAAGTACACATCGGGTTCGAATTGCCCCTGGGTCTTGCCGACCCTGCCGGAAACATTGAACTTGAGATACACTGTCTGAGTTGTGTTGCGCGCAACCCGGAATGAAGAAAACTGGTTGCCTCCCTCGAGCACCACCTGTTTGTTGAAACTGCGGTCATGCCAGTTGATCAGCGTGCCGCCTGATGTTTTATAAGTCACGCAGACTTCTTCAATCTTCATGACCATCTTGGAATATTCTCCTTCAGGTACATCAGCCATCCAGTTGATGCTCTCGGCTTTGACGATAAATGTATTGGCTCCGACAACCCTGGATGGCGAGTAATCCACCATATTGCATATCTGGTTTCCTGCACCATTGTCGACTAACAGAACAGCACCATCCTCCCGGTATCGGGCGGTGAAAACCGGAACTTCCTTATTACCCGTGTACAGCGAAACCTTGGAGATTATAAGCGCACAGCCATACAATTCAGTATCTTTGACCGGATCAGTTACCAATGTTGTGGGGACAGCGGCCTGAGGTGCGGAAACATATCCGTACGGCGCTTTGGTCACTACCTGCATCTTCAAATTTACGATACCGTCAATCACGGGGGCAGTAGCGATCGAATCCGAATCACACCCTATGAAAAGGATGAAGATTCCCGCAGTTACGACTATTATCGCCAGCAATGGAGAGTATTTCGGCATAAAAACTCCTCGCTTTTAATGACTTTCTTATCATTTCGTCAGAAAGCCGGAAAATGTTAAAGGGGATTTTCTGAACAGAGCAGAGTCACTTTAGCGTTGTGTCACAGTTTTTTCGATAGGTCAGCGGTACAATCTCGAACCATCAGTACCGCCAGGCAAGATTCAAACCCAGTTTTTCTTCACTGAATTCAGGATCATCTTCGAAAACAAGATCGCACACAATGGAAGAACCGAAGAATCTCAAACCCAGATTGTAAATATTGGAACCGGACTGAAACTTGTCTTCAATCTCCAGAAGCAGATAGGCGGGCAGTTCTCCCAGCCGGGCTTCCAACCCCCAGTTGGCCAGTATACCGCTGTCACGGCATTGCCTTGTCCAGATCAGATTGTTGGAAAGTTGTATGCCGGGAAACTCCGGCGGATGATAACTCCCGGCCAGATACAGCCTGGCCTCTCCATCAGA
>JAQTRI010000084.1 GCA_028711905.1 Candidatus Wallbacteria bacterium
GATCAAGCAGGTGCTGGACAAACTCCAGGAATGCGTCGCTGCCGGAGGCACACAGGCCGGACCTGTTTCAGAAAGCCTCCGATTCACAGGAAAATACTGTTTCTATCTCCTGATCGTTTATGCGCTGGGACAAATCGTGTCCCTGTGCAAGGACTATCTGTCGCTAGTGCTGCAGACGGATTACGCGTTCCACCTGCGCGACCGTTTCGCCAGGAAACTGTTTCACGCCGATTATGACTGCCACAGGAAAAAACGCCTGGGCAGCCTGATCAATCTGTTTGAAAACGACATCCTGACTGTCAGCTCTTTCTTTCAGCAGTTCCTGTTCGGAGTACTGATGAACTCCTTTCATTTCATCGGCCTCACGGTATTCGTGTTCTTCCTGAACCTCAGGCTGGCCCTTGCCGGAACCGCTGTCCTGGCCCTCCATCTTCTGATCATCCGGTTCTCCCGCAAGCGCATTGAAAGCACTTCCCGCCTTCTGCGCAGAGAAAGGATCAGGCTCTCCTCGTTTGTCTACGAACGGCTGAACCGGATCTTCAAAATCAAGGTACTGGGCAGGGAAAATGCTGAATCTGACCGGATTTTCAGTGCAGGAAAGGAATTCCAGGCCCAGCTTTACCGGATATCCAGGTTCCACTTTCTGATCGACCATCTGAAGGAGTTCTGCGGCACAGCCGGAAATCTTATAACGCTTTTTGTAGGGGCCTCTTTCGTGATCCTGGGCCAGATCACATGGGGCACACTGATCGCCTTCAACAACTATTTTTCCAAGATCTACCAGCCAGCCTCAGTCCTCTTCAATCTGAAGCTCAATTACCACAAAGCCCTTGTTTCGATCCGCAGAATCGGGGAATTTCTGTCCCTGCCGGACGAAGCGGCGGAAGACTACGGAAAGATGGAGCTTCCGGTTATTGAAAAAATCGACATCGATGATCTGGCTTTCGCCTTTGATGGACATCAGATTTTTTCGGACCTCAGTTTCGAAATCAGGAAAGGCGAAGTAATCGAGTTTTCAGGACCCAATGGCTCGGGTAAATCCACCATGGCCTTGCTCCTCTGCGGGTTCTTCCGCAAAGGAATCACTTCAGGCAGAATCACCATCAACGGCGAGGATTTCACTCATTTCACCCGCAGAAGTCTCAGGGAAAGAATCGCCTATGTGCCCCAGGCGCCTGACCTGTTCGCCGGAACGATCGGTGAATTGCTTGCGGCCTCGCCTCTCGGCCGGCAGCAGGCGCTGGCTGTGATCGAAGAACTGCAGCTTTCGGACCTGGTCGAGTGCAAGGGAGAAGACTTCAGGATCGAGGAAGGCGGAAAAAATCTTTCCGGAGGAGAGCGCCAGCGTCTCTGCCTGATCGAAACGCTGATTTCAGGAGAAAAAACCAGAGACCTGATCATTCTCGACGAAGTGGAGGCCGCTCAGGACCGGGAAAATACATCCAGAATCGCTGGTCTGGTCAGAGCGCTGAAAAACAGCGGCAAGACCGTGATCATTATCACGCACAGGCGAACGGAGTTTCAGAACCTTGTCGACAGAACTTTGCTCTTCGGCTCTGACATTTCAAGCCCTCACTTGCAGTATGAGGGCCCCCGGTAGTATATTGCTGACAACATAAAAGAAAAAGGAGCATCAGATGAACAAACTGCTCGGAATCCTGATTGTACTGGCTTTGATCCTTCCTGCCACCGCCAAAGAGTCGCATCCGTCCAACATGGTGGAAATCAGCTATGGTCTAGAAACAGACTGGCATCCATACGCCGAACCGGGAAAAATCAACATCATCGATTTTTTCAGTCCGTATTGCCCTCCCTGCATGCAGTATGCCCCTCTGCTCCTCGAAATGGCTAAATCACGCTCTGATGTCAAGATCATCAAGATCAACATCAACCGTGAGGGAATACAGGGGATAGACTGGAAGTCTCCTGTCGCTGCCCAGTATGGTCTTAAAAGTGTGCCCAGATTCATTTATGTGGATCAGAACGGCGCAGTTTGTGAAGACGACCAGGCCCGTGAAAAGCTGGATGCCATGCTTGAACCGTACCAGTATGTTGTTTTCGATCTGGCTCTGAAAAAGAACCCCAACGACACGCGCACCCTTTACAACAGAGCACTGTATTGCATGAAACGCCAGGAATACGGCCAGGCTATTGCCGACCTGGAAACAATCATCGAGACCTCTGAACAGCAGTTCGAGGCCGTCCATTACAACTTAGCCTGCTGCCACGCACTGGCGGGAAACATCGAACTGGCGCTGGACGCCCTGGAAAAATCACTGGACATGGCATCCAAAAACCCGGAAAGCGGTCTCCCGGAACATTTCAAAAAGGACTCTGACCTGCGCCCGCTTTATGGGGCCTCCCGTTTCAAGGCCTTAGTGGGAAAAGATAATCGCCGCAAAGTGATGGAGGCTTTCGAAGAAGCGCAGAAGTAACAATTTCCCGCTCCCATCATCCCACACTTGTCGGGGAAACCGTTCAGTTAGCCGGCATGATTATGCAGTAGTTTATTTTCGGGTTCAGCCGATAGCAGTGGGAATCATCCGTTCCCTCGATAAAGCGGTGTGTGTTTTGAGGGTCCAGTATTTTTCGCAGCCGGGAAATATTCATACGGAATGTAGTTGCGTCACTCTGCGGGTCAAAATTTCGTTCCCACACCTTTGGATAGATTTCAGCGGCTGAACGGATCTGTCCGGGAGAAGTTGAAAACTCCTGCAGCAGTTTGACATGGGTCTTCCGCCGAAAAAAGTCAACTTCCATTCCATCGACAAAGAGTTTGCTGCCTGCGAAATCGGCAAACAACTCAAACTCGCCACACCGCTCCCTTAGATCAGCCGTTGCCTCAGGTCCGGATAGCTTCGGTTCATTCCCGGAAAGGATTACCCTGATTTTTAGCGACAGTTCATCAATACTGCGTTCCAGACCGCTGATCCGTTCCTCTACATTTTCACGGAGAAAATACTTCAACCCAGAGAGAATCGCTTTTGCTCTTGATGTATATTCGTCAGCAGCTGAATTTTTTCCCAGTGTCCGAAGCGCCTTGCCGGTCAGGAAAAAAAACAGGCACGCATCCGATGAATTATACCCTGCTTCTTCCAGTTTCCCTTCAATGTGTTTAAGTACCTCCAGAGCTCTGACCGCACAATTGGAAAGAAGCAGGAATTCAGCGTAACTGCAACGAATAGATATCTGAGCCACTAAGTTCTCAATGCCTCCCAGTACAGTCAGGGCTTCTTGAAAATAATGCTCTGCATCGCTTGATCTCCCTGACTTGCTGAAACCAACAGCTATCCCGCACAGGGAATAAGCTTCTGTAGGTTTCATACCCAGTCTGCGGCAAAGCTGCAGGGATTCCATCAACACCTCGATCGCCTTTTCAGGCTCCCCTTTGCGCGAATAAATCTCGCCTGACAGGAGCAGGACCGCTGCCCTGGTGAGGTTATCTCCGAGTTCGCGGTTGCTTTCCTCGGAATCCTGCATGGAATTTTCAGCCTCAGCGCTGCGATTCAGCCCGAACAGCAGTAAGGCTTTGAGATAATGGGTATAAGGCAGCCAACTGTGTGGAAAACTCTTCCCCTGCCCAAGAGCAGCTTCAACCAGCACCAGCGCTTGCTCATAACGGTCCTGCATCTGACAAAACACAGCGTGATAAACCTGATAAACAGCCTTAAGCAAAGGATAATGCTTTAGAGAGGGACTCTCAGACAGTTTAATAAAATCCTGCTCAGCCTCACCCAATCTCCCCAAATAGGCTTTGCTGTTCGCGATTCTCATTCGGGCAAAGAAAATCTTGCGTTCATCACTTAATCCACTTATGCTTTTCCGGTAAAGCTCTACAGCCGAGCTACTGCAACCCTGTCTGAAGTGCAGGTTGGCTTCCTGGAAAAATCTCTCCGCCCCCTGGAGTTCCGCCAGTTCCTGTTTCGCTTCTTCAAACCTTGACTGAAGGATTAGCTGATCCACCAGCGCAGCCCTGAGATCGTTTACCCGATGTTCCCCAAAACTCACTTCAGTCTTGAGAAGGTGAACCACATCTTTGGAAATTTCCTGCAGATAAAGGTTCAGATCAGCCAGTTCAAGAAGTGTGTCGATTGATTTTTCCCGTTCCCCGGAACGATAAAAATGAAAGTAGGCTTCCCTCAAAGCCTCGGGATTGTCGGGATGCTGTTCAATCAAGACTTTGGCTGCGCGCAAATGCAATCCGGATAAATTCCCGTGATGGTATATTTTCTGGATAAACCTGGAAATAAGCGCCTGCAGTGAAATCATTCCAGATAAATCGAAATCAGCGATACAATATTTGTTGAGTTCATCAAGCACAAAAGCGGTGTCTTCACCGGCCAATGTGTTCACCAGATCCTTGTCCACGGGAATCCGAAAAACGCTGAGCACACTCATTACATCCTTAGTCTTATCAGACAGAGAGTCCAGTATCAGCTTAGTCAGATATTCCTCCATCTGCCCGTAAGCCTTTCCGCCATACCCGAGATCAGCCACTGTGATTTTCCCTGATATAAGAAGCCCGCATAGAAGTTTGGTCGAATGTGCGTGGCCCTGCGACAATTCGGTGATAGCGTTCAATGTTTCCGGTCCCGGTTCTGCCAAGCCGTGCGACTGGAAAAGAATCCTGACCAGCAATTCATTGTCCACCGGTTCCAGCCCCTTCAACACATGGGTATAAACATCAACCATAGTCAGGGCGTCAAGAGAGGGTTTTTTCCTGCTCAGCACAACCAGGTGCCCGTTTCTGAGGGAAGTGCCGGCTTGCAAAAGCTCCAATGTTTCGCTGTTTTCCACGAACTGAAAATCATCTATCAGCAATACCAGAGGTCTTTCTTCGCGCATCGTTAACACCGGCCTGACTCCCGGTTCAACAGATCTGGTTCCTGTGGAACCGGTGAAAACGCAAAGCCTGTTCTGCAGTTCAGCGTAAAAGTCCCGGTCATCCCAGCCTTCTCGGCATGAAAAATGCAGAACCGGAAGGCCGCAAACTTCCCCGGTAAGCAGACCAAGGGAAATAGCCAGGCTGGTTTTTCCCACACCGGCCATCCCGACAATTATCACGCAGCCTGTTGACGAGATTACCTCAGCAAGACTGTGAATCTCACTTCCCCTTATCAGTTCTTCTCCCGGTTTAATGTTCATGCTGACATTCTATACTTCAACGGACCTGCGTTACAATCACAACCGGATGTAATACTGAGGAACCCCTCCATAATCCCCATAGAAAATTCTCGGTGACTATAAATTGTAAATTGAAAAATCATTTTTTGGGCGGATTCTGATAGAATGTTCTGACAATTATAAACTCCCGGGGAGGATTCATTGAAACCGACTTTGCTTCTGCTGATGTGCTGTGTCCTGTTGCTTCCTGTTCAGGCCTATGAGGGTGAAACAAAAGTCCATGTCTTGGACAACGGATTAGTGGTTATCATGAAGGAAACTCATGTAGCACCCATGGTTTCATTTCAGGCATGGGTCAAAGCCGGGTCAATCACCGAACGGGAAAAAACCGGGAGCGGATTGTCCCATTATTTTGAACATATGCTGTTTAAAGGCACCAGCAAATACAAACCCGGCGAAATTTCCCAGACCATTCACAAAGCCGGGGGAGCGGACCTGAACGCTTATACCACTTTTGACCGCACTGTTTATCACTTCACGGTCCTGTCCGAGTTCACTGATACAGGCCTTGATGTGCTCTCAGGCATGCTGACTGACTCGGTATTCGACCCGCAGGAAGCTGAAAAGGAGCTTCTGGTCATCATCAAGGAAATCAACATGGTCAAGGACGAGCCGAGCCGGAGACTGTTCCAGGAATTGTTCGCAACATCCTATCAGGAACTTCTGTACCGCCATCCTGTCATCGGGTATGAGGACGCTTTCCGCAAACTGACCCGCGATGACATCATGGATTATTACCGCACCATGTATTCCCCGTCCAATGTGATTATCTCCTTAGTGGGAGACTTTGAACTGGCACTCATGACCGAAAAAGTGAACTCCTATTTCTCAGCCTGGAAACGCTTAGCAGTTCCTCCCCCGCAAATGCCTGAGGAACCGGCACAGTTATCATACCGTTATCGAGAGATTGAGGATCAGGTTCCTTTCCCGCGATTTTACATGGGTTATCATACAGTGGACATGTTTCATCCTGACGCCCCTGCGCTTGATGTACTGTCCGGCATACTCGGCTCGGGTGACACTTCCAGGCTTTACCGGCGCTTAGTCGAAACAGGAACCGCCAAAGCCGTTTCATCAAGCACATTCAACCCCAGACAGGGTCCCGGCCTTTTTACTGTAATGGCCTTTTTCGATGAAAAAAACTATTCTGCGGTCAGAAGTGCGGTTCTTGATGAAATCAATCTCCTGAAAGAGAAAGAGGCAGCCCCTGCCGAACTGGCCAAGGTTAAGAACAGCATCATTGCAGGCGAGATTTTTGACCAAGAGTCGATATCTCGCCAGGCCGCCACTCTGGCGGGCAGTTATTTTTACACCGCCGGACTGGACATGGATAAAAAATACATAGAAAAAATCAAGGGGCTTTCTGCAACCGACATCAAGCGCGTTGCCCTGAAATACCTGCATTTTGACTCACTCAGCCTGGTGCAGATGAAACCCAGGAAAGAACGCAGCACTCTTGCTGATTTAAAGCAGAATGCTCGTGAAACAAGCGTGGTTTTCGATGTGCGTGAAGTGACTCTGCCCGGCGGAGCGGTTCTTCTCCTGCTGGAAGACCACAAACTGCCGATCATTTCAGCCTCAGCCACATTCATCGCCGGACTGCTCTGTGAAACAGCAACGGAAAACGGCATCAGCTCACTGGCCGCCACCATGCTGACCAGGGGAACAGCAAGTTTTCCCCGCCGCAGCATCGATGAACTGGTAGCCAACACCGGAAGCCTGCTCAACGCTTCTTCAGGTCACAACACCCTTCAGGTTGAATTAAAAACCCTTAAAGACAACTTTTCCCAGCTCTGGCCGGTTTTTTCCGGTATCATCAAAGAAAATCGCTTTACCGATGAAGATTTTTCGCGTGAAAAAGCGCTCCACATCGCGGGATTGCAGAATGCGGACCAGGACATCAACAAGCGCTGCGACAAGTTGTTCCGCAAACTGATCTATGCCGGCCACCCTTTTGCCAGACCTGTAGACGGCACCGAAAGCAGCGTGGCAGGCCTGACTGCCCTTAATGTCAGCGAGTTCATCGCCAAACACATGATGCCGTCCAATATGGTGCTAAGCATAGCTGGAGATTTTTCCGCATCAGAGATGGAACTGCTGGTGAGAAAAACCTTTGACACTTCATCAGGCAAAGCATTCCAGCGCCCGCCGCTTTCCTCTCCGGTCAAACTGGACAGAGTGTTATCCGAAACCGAAAAAATGCCGGATAAAGCCCAGTGCATCGTGCAGCTCGGATTTCCTGGAGTCAACAATACCCACGATGATGGTTTTGTAATGGATGTCATTTCCCAGATCCTGAGCGGACTTGGCAGCAGGCTGTTTGAAAACCTGCGCAGCAAACATTCTCTCGCCTATTCGGTCGGCGCCTGGCCGTTTAAGGGTTTTGATACCGGTTCATTCTATTTTTATATAGCCACAGTACCGGAAAAGCGCGAATTCGCTTTAGCCAAGATGAAAGAGGAAATCGAGCAATTGAAAAAAGTGCCCGTACCTCCCGATGAACTGGAAAAAGCCAAAAACAAGATCGCCGGCGGAGAGGCCAGAAAATTTCAGAGTACACTGGGACTGGCTTCAGACCTCGGCCTGTCCAGAACATACTGGGGAGACTGGCGGCCTACATTCACCGTTAAAGACAGAATCAAAGCAGTGACATCAGAAGATATCATGAGGGTATCTAAAAAGTATTTCGATCTGGACAAGTGCGTAATCGCAGTAGTGGAACCCTGACGCCTGACTCTAATCTCGCAGGGGTACAGCATGCTGTGCCCCTGCGCATTACAATTCGTTTTTTATCTTGTGATCGAACAGCCGCTCCATGTCCCTGTTTCTCAACGGTTTGAACAGAAAATCCCTGGCACCAGCTCCAATAGCCCGCTCCACAATCTGCTCCTCGCCTGGGCAAGCTAAGACCACGAAATTCTGACCCGGATTCTCCCTGATGTATTCCAGCGCCTGTTCTCCATTCCATTCACAGTCAAAGTCGAGCTTGAGGAATATCCAGTGTCCTCGCGACAGGAGCTTCGGCGGCCTGGTAGAAGATATGACCTCGAACTCTCCCTTGCCGTGAAAAAAGGTCGATACCCTTTTGCCTGAAAGGTCGTTGTCGTCAATCACATAAAATTTCCGCATACTCCTCCCTTGTGCATTTTCACAGCAGATCAGCCATTTTTAACTGCCTGTCAATAATCAAAACTGCTGCCACCGATAAATTCTCGTAATATCGATGTCGGAGGAATTTCATTGGTCGCGTCAACTTCCACTAGTTTTTCCAGAAAGTCCAGAAGTCGCTTGGCCTCAGTAAATTCCTCTGTGTCGGCAGATACTTCCTTGAGCAGAGGAGTCACCAGTTTTTTCAAGACACCCAGTCCGTAAATCAGGGCTGAATTGAACATGACATCCGCATTTTCCTGAAAGGGAAAAATGTTGCGTTCCTCTCCCCTGCGCACCGATGGCCAGCGTTTCAGGGTATCAACAGCGGAATAGCCGCGATACTGTTGATCCCGGACAATGCGGCGGATCAGGCGCACATCATTAGTATGGATGCGATTGAAGTCATCGATCGACACCTGGGTCAAAGCACTGACATAGATCTTGAACTTATTCTCAGCAGGGACTGAGCGTGTCAGAAGGTCGTTGAGTCCGTGAATTCCTTCGATAATAATAATCTGGTTTTCAGCGATCCGCAGCGGAACAGTCTGCCCGCTACGACTGCCGGTTTCAAAATCGAACTTGGGAATCTGCACTTCTTCACCACGAACCAGATCCAGCAAGTGCTTGTTAAAGAGTTCCAGATCCAGGGCATAAATGCTCTCAAAATCATAATCCCCGTTTTCGTCACGGGGTGTTTTATCGCGGTTGAAAAAATAATTATCTAAGGAAATCGGCACTGATTTGATGCCATTGACATGCAGATGCACAGCTAAGCGGTTGGAAAATGTCGTTTTTCCTGAAGCAGATGGTCCTGCGATCAATACAATACGGATACGGTCCTTTTTTTCAGTGATCCTGTCGGCGATGCGGGAGATTTTATTTTCGTGAAGCACTTCCGTGGCCTTGATACACTTATTGATGCGTCCATCCAGCGCGAACTCATTCAAGCGTCCGATATCGTTAACCTTGAGAATCTTGCGCCACTCTTTGCTCTCATGGTAGATTGTGAACAGCTTGCGATAGTGCTTCAATGGAGACAGCCTGTCCGGATTCACCCGATCAGGGAAGGACAGCACCATCCCTTCTTCATACCTGCGGAGAGCGAGAACCTTGAGATAACCAGTGGACGGCACCAGAGGCCCCAGATCCAGGTCGCAGAAATTGCCGCAAGTGTAAAGGCGTACCGATTCTTTGGGCATGGTGGCCAGCAGACGGACCTTGTCATTGAGTCCCCTGCTGGAGAACAGCTTGATGGCCTCTTCCCTGTTCATGGTGATACGGAAGAAACTCTCGTTGTCAGAGATAATCTGCTGCATTCTATTCATCAGAATGTCGATCACCTCATCATCAACAGGAATTTCCACAGTTACATCGTAAAAATAGTTGTTTCCCAATGAGTGCCCGATTTCGATCCTGCCGTTGCGATAAACATCCAGAAAACTCCGGCAGAGCAGAAAATTAGCGCTTCTCCGGTAAGCCTCCATGCCTTCCTGGGAACGGATGTCCTGAAACCTTACAATCCCTGGGACATCCGCCTGCGAATGCAGGTCAACGACATGGTTATTGTATCTTGCGACTATCGACGGAAACTTCTGGTTTTTCAGTTCATCAGGGATCAGTTCGCTCAGTTTTGTGCCTCGTTCGATCTCTTTGAAAGTATTAGTTTCAGGCCAGACAGAAATCTGAATCGATTTCATTAATTTTTCTCCAGAATCGAGGTGATAGCAGAAATCTGCCGCTGGACATCCTCGTTGATACGGGAAAAGAACTCCCGGACACATTTGCAGTGACACTCGCCGGCGGTTCCAGAAAAGTAATCTCCTGCCCTTGTTTCGATTTCCAGGGCCATCTGAAGCGCGGACAGATCGTCTGAATTTTGGGAGGAGGTGATCTTTCCCGATAATTCCTTTAACGACGGAATACTGACAAGGCACGAACCGCAGTTGTCACATCCGCCTGTACCGGCAGCTTTCTGCTCCAGAGAGTGGGCGAAATCCTTGATTGTAGCGATGTTTTTCTTCTGATCTTCCGCAAGCGTGATGAACATCTCACGCCCCAGAGAATCTTGAGTCCTGCGTCCTGCTTCTATGTAATATTTCATGGCTTCAAACTTGAGCTGAATCACAGCCTGAGCTACTTCACGGAAATTATCGAACATTCTGTCCTCCGGGAAAGTTATGAAAATAATATACAGTAAAGCTCTGTCGGAAGTCCACGGACATGCCGCAAAAAGCGGTAACAGGTATTTGAAATGGGCGAAAAATCTTTAGAGACAGTCTGAGAGGCCGTTCGGAATGGATTCAGCAGTTAGAATCCTATGATTGTCAAAGCGCTGCTGACTTCAGCCACAGCACTATACTGCCCGTTCGGGTCCAACCCCCTGGCAATGGACAACTGCGATCTGGAAGAGGTCTCGTCACCGGTGTAAAAATAAGCCATAGCCATCAGAGCGTGGGCTTCAGGGTTGCTGATGTTCATGCCGATTTTGGACTGGAAAATGAAATTGGAATTAAAGGGAGTGCCTCCGAGTTTGGTCATGTATGTAACCGCATTAGCATTGTCCCCGGGCTTATTCCGCACCATGTATGCCAGCCCCAGAAGCAGGTAAGCGTCCGAAGGGATTGTGACCTCAGCGGTTGCTGCAGCTATTGGCGCAAAACTGGTGCTGGCTGGATTAACAATCAGCAGAAGGCTGCTGATCAGATCATCGTCTCCAAGATCAGTACTGTCGAGCTTGATATCGCAAAGCAGCACTCCTGTAGCTGTCTGCCTT
>JAQTRI010000085.1 GCA_028711905.1 Candidatus Wallbacteria bacterium
TGGATCGACATGGGAAGTGATCTCCACTGTCGATGGCGCGGACCCTGTTGAGAATGTCGGAGAATATTCCTCTATCGCTTTAGACGCATCAGGCAGGCCGCGTATCAGCTACTGGGACGCCTCTAACAGCAGGCTCAAATACGCGCGCTGGGATGGAGCAGCCTGGGTCATCCGCTTAGTTGACGCAGGTGACTTTGGCACATCCCCTTCATCGATCACAGTCGATCCGCTGGATTTTGTCCGCATCGCCTATTTTGACGCCACCAACGGCAAGCTGAAGCTGGCCATAGACGATGGAGTGGGCTTTGGCTATCAGGATGTGGATTCCGGCGGGGTCGGGGCCTTCCCTTCATTGCGCATGTCGGGCAATGACATGCATCTGAGCTACCAGGATGTGGCTGACACTGCGCTTAAATACGCCAGATGGGACAATGGCGCAGGCTTGTGGACTAAGGACATTCTGGATAATTCCGCTGACACCGGGTATTTCTCCAGCATCGGCATCAATGCTCTCGGCAATCCTTCCATTGCCTATTATGCACTAACCGATTCATCGCTCAGGTGCGCGCGCTATACAGGCATACCCTTTATCTTTGAAGTAGTGGACGATGGCGCTAACGGCACAGGTGTGGGACAGTATACATCAATCGCGCTTGACAGCAATAACAGGCCGCACATCAGCCACTTTGATGATGCGAACAATGATCTGAAATACTCCGTCTGGAACGGGGCTGCCTGGGTTTCCGAAATGGTGGATAACTCTTCTTTCACCATCGGGCAATACACATCCATCAAGCTCAATACAGCTGATATTCCATACATCAGTTATTACGACAGTTCCAACGGGGAGCTTCAGATTGCCAACCGTAACGGTGGAGCCTGGGGTTTGATTGGGAACAAGGATACTGTAGATGATGGTAGCGGCGGCGCAAATGATGTTGGCCGGTATTCATCACTTTTTTTGGACGGAGACACAGTTTGCATCGCGTATTATGATGCTACCAGTTCAGCCCTGAAGTTTGCCCGCGACCAGGGTGCAGGCATCTGGGACAAGATCACACTTGACAATGCCGCCTCAGTCGGAACCTACGCTTCCCTTGGCATGGACGCGTCCGGCAATTTCAATATCGCCTATTATGACGCCACCAGTTTTGATCTCAAGTTCTGCTGGTATGACGGCAGGCCCTGGGAAGCAGTCACAATTGACAATTCCGGTGATGTCGGCAAATACTCTTCCCTTATGCTTGACACAGTGGAATTACCCTGTATCGCCTATTACGATGAAACCAACGGCAATCTGAAATTCGCCAAGAGCAACGGAACTATATGGACGCTCTACACAGCGGACAATTCAGCCAATGATGTGGGTTCCCACTGTTCGCTCGGCTACAGGCGCGACAACACCTGGCGCATTGCCTATTACGATGCTACAGCCGGGGATCTGAAATGGGCGCAAGGTACGGTCGGCGGAACTTCATGGAGTGTCTGGGGCATACTGGATTCGGTCGGGGATGTCGGCAAGTATTCATCCGTATTCATCGATGACAACTACAAATACTATATCACTTATTACGATGAAACCACGGACAATTTGAAGTACATGCACTGGGATGGCGCGACCTGGCTGACAGAGTATGTTGGAGTTCCAGGTAAATCGCGCTGGGAAAACACTGGTAAGTATTCCTCTGTGGGTTTTGACGGATCAGTGCCTGAGGTGGTGTACTGGGACGAGGGAGCGGGAAAGCTGAAATACGCTTATCGCAATGCTGTGCCCTGGAAATTTTTCGATATCGACACTATCGGCAATGTCGGGCTGTACACATCCATTGCTGTCAGCGGATCAGGCTATGAAGCCGATGTTTTCATCAGCTATTTTGACAGCACCAATCAGCAGCTGAAATGCGCGAAACAGCAGGCAGAGGTCTGGACCCTGGATATGGTGGATGACGGGGGCGACGGGCCTCTTGGCACCAATGTCGGCATGTATTCGTCAATCGCGCTTGACACTGGAGTCCCGCACATCAGCTATTACGATTTCACCAACAGGGACCTCAAGCACGCCACATACACAGGGGCCTGGGTCAAGGAAGTGGTGGACTCGGCCAATGATGTGGGTTCTTATTCAGCCATCACAGCCAAAGACGGCTTGGTCTGGATCAGCTACAGGGACGAAACCACGGATGATCTCAAGCGGGCTGAATACAATGGCGCTACATGGGACAAGGCGATTGTGGACAGCGCCGGCGATGTCGGAAAATATACGGACATCAGCCTGGATACTGCCGACAGCTGGCATATCGCCTACTGGGACGAGACAAATCTAAAGCTCAAGCACGCCTGGTTCGACAACATCCCCTGGAAGAGCGTGATTGTTGACAATGTGGCTGATTCCGACACAGGCCAGTATTCCTCGATCGCCAGAACCACAGGCGGCGCCTGGCGCATCGCTTACACCAATTTCAAGGTAACCAATCCTAAGTCCTATAAAGTGCGCATGGCGTCCTCGGCAGATGGCGAGACCTGGGATCCCCTGGAAGACGCCTGTGACATTACAGCTGTTGCGCCAGGTTATCCCTCTCTGGCTGTCGGCACTGACGGCAGGCCGCGCATTGCCTATGTCAAGAGCAGCGGTGATCCGCAATACGCCTATAAAGCCGCAGGCTGGACTGTTTCTTCCCTGACCAACAAGTTCGATGCTGCCTGGACATCCATCGCTTTGGACAGCAGCAACAGGTACCGCATGGCCATGTACAATTCCAACACCAAAAAACTCATGTATTCGCACAATATCGATGGATTCAACAATATCCCAGTGGCAATCGAAACCACTGAGGTTGCCGTGCGCTCGTCAGCTCTGACCATGGACCCGCGCGGAGCCCCGCACGCCGCGTATTATCACCTGCAGGAAAAGGAACTGCGCTACGCTTATCACGATGGCGATTCAGTCCAGGTCCTGATCGTGGATACAGGTGAGGTCGGCACAGGCAATGTGGGCCAGTACTGCAGCGCGCACTCCACTGCCGGCGGATATCCGATGATCTCTTATTACGATGCCGGCAATGCTTCCCTGAAAATGGCCTATGCCCTGCCCAATCCGGTCAACACTGAGGAGATCGACATCTTCCGCATGACATTAAACAAGCAAACTGATGTGGGACAGTACACATCGATTTTCGTCTGGGAGACAGAAGAATGCTACATCAGCTTTTATGACGCCCACAACGGGGATATCAAGTACATTCACTGGAGGGCTGCAACAGGCGGCACAGTAGAACTGGGCCAGTTTGACAAGGCCGGTGATGTCGGCAGATTCTCCTCGATCACAGTGGACCGCACTGCGCCCAATGCCAGGACTGTGCATGTCGCATACTATGACGCCACAAACACCAGCCTTAAGCACGCCTGGCGCGTGTCTGAGGTTGGTGATCCCCATCTTTCCTGGAACATTGAGGTGATAGACGGAGCAGGGGCCGAGGATGTGGGACAGTACGCCTGCATCAAGTATTCAACCGGCGAGGTGGCAGGTGATGATCATCTGTATATCAGCTATTACGATGCCACCAACCGCAAGCTCAAATACGCGCACCAGAAAAACGGCGGAGCCTGGGAGATCAATGTCATGAACGCTGACAATGGCACAGGCCCGCAGCCGCCGTTTGATGTACCTGATACCTGGTGGGGCAAGTATTCAAGCATGGCGGTCGATACTGACCGGGGTCTGCACTTCGGCTACTGGATCGAAAACACCCAGGATGTCGGTTACACATATGGCCAGCGGACCGGCGAGACCTTTATCTTCCAGGTGCATGATGTAGACGGGCCGGCTGATGTGGGCAGGTTTGGATGCCTGGCACAGGCGCCTGCGCCTCAGGCCTGGGTCGGAGCCCAGTTCCCGCATCTTATTTACTGGGATGACACCAATTACCAGTATCTGTACGCTATTTTCGTGCCTCCCACAGGAGAAACCTCGATCGATGCCATCAGCACCTGGGACATCTCCAATCCTGATGACAGCAATGAGGTGTACCACTCAGGACAGTTCCTGACTGTGGAGGCCCACACCATCAATGACACCACAGAAATCGCCAGGATCTTCATAAAAAGGCGGAGCGATAGCTTTCCCATTGTTCCGATCACAACCATGACCACAGTCAAGACCAGGGTCGGTATCTCCCGCGATGCCCTGTATGAATACAGATGGAACACCACCGGCCTACTGGAAGGCGGGTATTCGGTGGAGGTCAACTATGGAGTGGACACTGATCCGGGTCCGCTATATGTAGGAAAACAATGGGATTCCATCAGCGTTACAATCGATAATACTCCGCCCACTGTTTATTCATCGTCAGCCACAGGGAATGAAAGCGGCTATTATGTCGAGGGTTTTACCAAGCTGATCGAGGAAAACGCCACTATTGTGCTCGAATTCGATGAGCCCATGCTCCTGATGGGCCTGCTTCAGGTCACATTCGGTGGATTGCCTGTCACAGGAGAATGGATCGACGAGTTTTACTGGGAAGGCTATGTGGACATACCACTGGGCTGGGACGGCAATTATGCTCTGACAGCATCAGGTGAAAAGGACTGGGCCTACAACACCATGACTGTGTACAACAAAAACTACGCGGTGGACGCAGTCAGACCCTTAGTCGCATCAGTAGTCACCATACCGGCAGTCAACAGCTCGAATGATCCGTTCCGCAATGAGCAAGTAGTGACTTTCAGAATCGATTTCAACGAACCGATGAGAATCTGGATGCCGCCCACAGTCAAGCTGGGCGGAGTGCCTGTTGTTCAGAAGGCCTTTGCCAACGAACCCACCAACGGGGTATGGACTGGAGAGCTGACCATCAGTTCAGCATGGGGCGGGCTGGGTGAGCACGATCTGCAGGTGGCTGCATGCAGGGATTATTACGGCAACCGGATGGATACCGACGAGGCGTACTCCTTCTGGGTGGATGCCTTAGACGCCTACAACAACGGGCTGGACACCTGTGACGACTCAGTCACAGCGGACAAGGACGAAATCTATCGCGCAGGCCAGCAGGTGCGTTTTACCTTTAACACAATCCATGACTTTATCGAACGGGCCACTATTGAGATCAGCAGTTCTGATCCTGTATACAGCATCGGGCCTGTTCTTATGACCAAGACCCCGCTCGGCGGTTTTGAGGAGTTCCGTTACACCTATATCTGGGACACTACCGGCCTGCCCAGCGGCGGGCACTATACAGCTGAAATCGACTATGGTTATCAGAGATTCGCCAGCATCGAAGTGATCATCGACAATGAACGGCCTGTGCTTGATCTTGTGACAGTGACAACAAGCGCTCTGCCTTCAGCAGAGCCGTTTTCCGCTGAAGTGGTCACAGTGGTGGCGGATGTTTCCGATACCCCTGCATTTGGAGAAGGCATTGATACAGCCGAGGCCCTGATTGTGAGCTTCTCCGGTATCGGCAATGCAACCGGGTCCTGGAACGCATCAGGCACGAAATGGACAGGCACCCGTAACATAGCGCTCAACGCTTTTAACGGCATTACAACCATGACCATTTCCGGCGCCAGGGACAAAGCGCGCAATACTGTTGAGATCTTTACAGACACCTTTGAAGTGGACAGCTCCAAGCCGGTCGCCTCGTCCATCACATCAGTACCTGCCAATCCTCCGGCAGTGTTTTCCAGCGAGCTTGTCAAATTCACTGTTGATTTCACTGATCTGCAGACAAAGATGGACACTTCCAGGCCAGCCAGGGTCATTTTGTACAAAGCCGGATCAGGATCATATCCTATTTCCGGCTCATGGGTTAACAATCTTCAGTGGACCGGAGAGATCACCATCCCCCTGGGCTGGGAAGGCAATTGCCAGGTGCGTGCGGGCAATGCTTATGATCTGGTCGGATTCTGCTGCGACACAAAGGAAGTGTCCTTCACCGTCGACTCCGGTTCCCCTGAAGTCAGCTCTGTCACGGTCATACCCGGTCCGGGCCTGCCCCTGCCCATAGGCAAAGCGGTTTTCACAGTGAATTTCTTTGAAATCATGGATGCAGGTGCGCCATTGACTGTTAAATTCAACAATGTGGAACTGACAGGAGACTGGGCAGGCGCGCTTTTCTGGACTGGCGAGATCGACATACCCGCAGGCTGGGACGGGGTCAAGACCATGTCCATCTCAGGCGGGCAGGATCTCAAAGGAAATGTCATGGTGACTGACACCTCGCAGAGCTTTCTGGTGGATGCCAACAGGCCCATAGTTATTCAGGCGGACAAGAACAAGAGCGTGCCTTTCAAGCTGGAAACAGTCCTGTTCACAGTATATTTCTCAGACACTGGAGTGGGTCTGAAACCTGGCAGCCCGATTACCATCACTTATGCAGACGCTGCAGTCAGCCCGACAGTCGGATGGAGCGGCAACACATGGACCGGCGATCTTCTGATCCCCGATGGATTGAACGGGTCTTATCCCTTAAGGATCAATGATGTGGAGGATGACGCCGGCAATGTCATGCTGACCAAGGAGGTATTCTTTCAGGCGGATACACTCAAGCCGACGATCACGGTTTATGCCACACCAGCGCTGCCTAAGGGCACAGCAGGCAATCCCTTCAGCAATGGCCGCATCACTTTTGAGGTGCAGTTCTCTGAGAACATGAACACTGCGATCAATCCCACAGTGTCGTTCGGCGCGCAGGCAGTGACTAAGATCAGTTACAGCGGCAACACATGGAGAGGCTACATAGTCATTGACACATCCTGGGGCGGCCTGAATGAGCACAGCCTGACTGTATCAGGGGCCAAAGATCTGAACGCCAATCAGATGCTCGAGGATTCGTCCAACACATTCTGGGTCAATTCCAATGACGCTGTCCTTCTGAGCTTCGGGTCATGCGATGACGACAATCCGGCTGATGATGACGGAGTATACAGAAGCGGCATGAATGTCCGTGTCATTCTGAAGACAGCCAGTGACAATGTGGGAGCAGCTTACTGCCGCATCGAAAATCCGGCTGTGCCGCTTGATACCGGACTGCAGCCCATGAGCGAGACCCATGTCGACCTGGACTACACCTATACCTATCTGTTTGCTCCTGCACTGGAGAGCGACAATTACAAAGTGACTGTCTCTTACGGAGACGGCAGAACAGCCACAGGTTACATCAAACTGGACAACACGAAGCCCTCTATCGGGTTGATCACTGTTCGCGACTGGCAGGGAAACTCCGATCCGTTCGGCATTGAAAGCGTGGAAGTGATTGTGGATTTCACTGACCTTCCGGCCTTTGCCGGAGGCATGGACACAGGAGAGGCCCTGTCAGCCATTCTTGGCGGCCTGCCGGTTACCGGAGGCTTTCAAACAGGCTTGCGCTGGTCCGGCGAGATCATGATCCCTGAAGGATGGAGCGGCAGTAAAACCTTGTGGATCAGCAACGCGTACGACAACGGCGGCAACATGATCGACCCGGAAAGCTCAGGACCTTATGCTATGGATACGGTTCGCCCTACAGTCACAAATGTCGTTACTGTGCATCCCACCAGGGACGGATCATTCGCTTTACCCTTCAACAATGGGTATCTGACATTCGAGATCACCTTCAGCCGGGCTATGGACACGACAGTCAACCCGGTCGTTCTGTTCGGCGGGCACACAGCCACAAAATCGAGCTATGCGGGAACCCTGTGGAAGGGGTGGGTGCACATTACAGGCGGCTGGGGCCCGCTGGCTCAGCACACGCTGGAGATCAGCGCAGCCCGAGATGCGGTCGGCAATCCGATGAACACGGACAGCACCCGCAAGTACTGGATCGAGCCTGAGAGCGGGGATGCGGATTTTTCCGCCCTTAATACCCGCGACAGTCTCAGCGCATCCGACAGTGATGAGATATATACAGCCGGACGCACAGTGATTATCGAGCTTGTGACAGCCAATGACACTGCTGGCGAAGCCACATGCGAGGTCAGCAAGACCGATGGCGGCTGGGCTGGTGAGTCTGGGGCCATGTCTGTCGCCTCTTTCAATCCAGTTACCAATGGTTATACCTACCGGTATTCCTGGAATACAGCCGGACGGGCTGAGAGCAATAAATACAGCGCTGAAGTCACATTCGCCGGAGCAACCAAGAAGTCATCGATCGCGATTGCTCTTGACAATACTAAGCCTTTGATCGGCGGCGTGGTTGTTTCTTCATCGATTTCCCCGTCTGAAACCCAGCCATACAGCGCTGAGGTGGTAGTGGTCACGATCAGCATTACCGACAGCCCGGTTTTTGGCGGCGGTATTGACACCACCAAGGCTCCGACAGTGGCTTTTTCCGGTATCGGCACAGTCAATGGAGCTTATCGCTCAGCCACTGTGTGGAGCGGGGAGATCACTGTTGTTCCTGATGCAGCCAATGGCTCGTACAGCCTGCAGATCAGCAAAATCACAGACCGGGCTTCGAACGAGATTCTGGCCTGGAACGCGAACTATGAATTCGATACCACGAAACCTGCGGTTTCCAGTATTCAGGCGATTCCTCTGTCCCCGTTCCAGCATGAAACCATTAGTGTCACGATCGGTTTCACTGATTCCGGCAGCAGCAAGATGGATCAGACCAGACAGCCTGAAGTCGTGCTTTTTTATGCAGGCAGCCCTGAGGTGGCGGTCAATCTCAACGCTGCCTGGCGCAGCAATGTCAATTGGTCCGGAGAAGTAGTGGTGCCTGAGGGCTGGAACGGCACCTGCGCTGTGATAGTGCGCAATGCATACGATTGCGCAGGATATGCCGCAGACACCACCCAGTGCGTTTACACTGTTGATACAGGTCCGCCCTTTGTCCAGTCAGTGACACCCGTGTCAGGCACGACTCTGCCTGTCGGAGTCAATGTTTTCACTGTCTCTTTCAGCGAAGCCATGGACACAGGCGAAGCTCTGACAGTTCTTCTGAGCACAGAGGTGGTAGTCGGCGGCTGGCGCACTTCCACCACCTGGTCCGGAGAGATCGACATACCTTCAGGCTGGAGCGGGGCAAAAACCCTGTCTTTGTCAGGCGGCCGCGATCCTGTGCTCAATGTAATGGCTTCTGACAGCTCCAGATCATACACTGTGGACAATGTCATGCCAGGCATACTGTCCGTGACCACAACGCATTCTCTGGGACGGACAGGCACTGAAATCAATCCGTTTTACAATGGATTCCTGACCTTTGAGATCACTTTTACAGAACCGATGAAAACAACAGTGACACCGTCAGTGGCGTTTGGCACGCACAGTGTCAGTGTGGTCAGCTTTGCAGGGGCTGTCTACCAGGGCCGGGTCACTATCACCTCTGCCTGGGGTCCTCTGGCTGAGCGCTCGTTAGAGGTCAGCGCTGCGTGTGATGCCGCAGGTAACCCCATGGTTTCCGACAGCAGCCGGTCCTGGTGGGTGGAATCAGGGGCCGGAGACGCCATTTTCCAGAGCCTCGGCACTAAAGACAGTGTCAACCCGTCCGACAATGACGGAATCTACCACGCGGGACAGCTGGTCAGGGTGCTTCTGGCCACAAACAACGACTCTTCCGGGCAGGCATGGTGCGAGATCTACAGCTCTGAAACAGAACCGCAGTGGAATATGGGAACTGTTGAGATGACAATGATAGAGAGCAATTTCGACCGCGCCACTTATGAAGTGACCTGGAATACGAACGGCCGCGTGGAATGCGAGTATTACACGGCTGAAGTGCTCTTCGGCAACAACAAACTGGAATCTGTCCGCATCAGCTTAGACAATACCTCTCCTCTGGTTGACGCTGTGCTTCTGACTTCAGGCACACTGCCTTCAGCCGAGCCATTTTCAGCCGAAGTGCTCACTGTGACCGTTGATTTCAGTGACGAGCCGGATTACGGGGGCATGGACACAGCCCAGCCGGTTTCCGCATCATTCGGCGGGATCGGTTCATTCACCGGCTCCTGGATTGCCGCGTCAAGCTGGCAGGGCACTATGGCTGTGGCTCTCGACTCTTTTAATGGATACGGCACACTGACGGTTTCAGCCGCTAAGGACCAGGCCGCCAATTCCGTGGTGTCCTGGAACGACACCTTTGAGATCGACACAACGAAACCTGCTGTCAGCGGTGTGATTGCAAGTGTGGCAGAACCATTCCAGCAGGAAAATGTCAATTTCACTGTTTCATTCACTGACAGCGGCTCGAAAATGGACGAGGGCCATGCTCCGACAGTTGTAATGCAGCACACAGGCAGCGCAGAGATCGCTGTTGCCGGAGGATTTTCCAGTAATACCACCTGGTTCGGCAGTGTGATCATTCCATTCGGCTGGAATGACACCTGCGCCATCTCGATCACAGACGCCCGCGACCGGGCAGGATTTGCCGCTGATCCTTACGCCAAAGTCTACACAGTGGATACCAGCCTGCCTTACATTGCATCAGTCGCAACCATCCCTGCAGCTCCTCTGCCTGCCGGGAACACCACATTCACCCTTGATTTCAGCGAAACCATGGATACTCTGGAGCTTCCAGCAGTTCTGTTCGACGGCAACACAATCAGCGGGGCATGGACTGACACTAATACCTGGCAGGGCACATACAATATCAGCGGCATCAACGGACTGATTACACTGGAGGTCTCCTCAGCCAGAGATAAAGCCGGGAACGCCATGCTTGCGGACTCTTCGCATGGATTTGTTGTGGATTCGATCCGACCGGTGATTACAGGCGTGGTCAAGGACAAGGATGAACCCTTCTGCATTGAACCTGTGATTTTCACGGTCTCTTTCAGCGACACAGGACTGGGCATGGACACTGGGGTTCCTGCTGCAGTCAAACTCGGCACAGGGGAAGTCTTGGGCGCATGGCGCAGCGCGACTGTCTGGTCCGGCGAGATCACCGTGCCGGGCGGATGGCTGGGCTCATACGCTCTTAATATCAGTTCAGCCAAGGATCTGGCAGGCAATATTATCATGCCTGTGGACTGGGCCTCCTATCAGGTGGACAGTGTCAGGCCTTATGTGGTTTCCGCGCTCACTGTGCCGGGCGCCAATTCAGCGGTCAATCCTTTCAGGCGCGGGACTGTATCTGTTG
>JAQTRI010000488.1 GCA_028711905.1 Candidatus Wallbacteria bacterium
CAGCCTGGTGGGTATTATCTGTCCAATACACATGCTGCGCGCAGGTTGGGTGCTGTTCATCGCGTTCGCCATAGCGACACTGCTGGCTTTGAGGTCATGCTTGTCGGAGTTCGATGATCCGGACCCGTCCTGTGTCATCATCGATGAAGTCTGCGGCATGTGGCTTGCGCTTCTGGTAGCTGATGCGAAAACATTACCGTCTGTTCTCAGGACTTTTATACTTTTCAGGATATTTGACATACTGAAACCCTTTCCTGTAAAAAGCTTAGAGCGTCTTCCCGGAGCGTTCGGGGTGCTGGCCCATGATCTTGCTGCCGGGTCTATAGCGGGGCTTCTGGAGAAAACATGGAAATCGAACGCAACGCGCTATTAAAGATTGCTGAGCTTTTCTGCCTTCAGAAGCTGAAACTGGCGACAGGGGAAAGCCTGACCGGCGGCCTGGTTTCCGCATCCTTTTCCACACTCCCCGGTTCTTCTGACTTTTACTCGGGAGGTATTGTGGCTTATACCAGGTCCGCCAAACACAAAGTCCTGGGAGTATCCAGTCTTCTTCTGAAAAGAAACACTCCATACAGTCAGGCATGTTCTGAAGCAATGGCGGTTTGTGCCATCAAGCGATTCCGCTCTCACATCGGTATCGGTGTAACAGGACTGGCAGGTCCGGGATGCGACTTCGCCCCGGAAGGTGTTGCGCCGGGCACTGTCTTTGTTTCAGTAGCCTTGAACAGACACCATTTCAGGAGCATTCACCTGCACCTCAAGGGCACACGCGAGGAGATCCGCCAGGCCGCGGCCAATGAAGCGGTTCTGTTTCTCGCTGAACTGATTTCCAGCGAAAAGGATTTCGTGCTGAAACTCAATCAGAGCCGTCGTCAGAAAAGGATTACGGCGCGCAGGAAGAAAGTGAAGAAAACCACTGATGATCAACTCACCGAACGCCCTGGAACCCGCTAAACCTTCTGACTTCCCTTGCATACGGTACCTGGATGTGTTGCGGGATCTGGCCGGATTTTTTCACAACGGAGAGATACCTGACCCTGAAAGAGAAGCCGCACTTCTCTTATCGTATCTCATGGACAAGCCGGTATCAGCGCTCACAGCCCTGAACCCGGAAATCCCGGGATTCATTTCAGACAATGCCTCTGACATATCCAGAAAAAGAGTCGATACCAGGCAACCTCTGGCTTATCTGCTGGGCAAATGGCACTTTTACGGCAATTCATTTCTGGTTGAACCAGGACTGCTTGTGCCAAGATGTGAAACAGAACTGCTGGTGGAACTGATTCTGAACGAAAACGAGAACAATTCTTTCAGCTGCCTTGATATTGGCTGTGGAAGCGGCAATATCGCAGTAACTCTGGCCATGGAACGAATGTTCTGGACTTTAACCGCCATTGATGTTGATGAACGAGCTGTTTCATGCACTCAACAGAATGCCATCAATCACAGTCTCGCAAACATCACGGTACGCAGGCAGGATATCCGCACTTTTCAGCCGGGTTTTACCTTTGACATGATCGTATCCAACCCGCCTTATATCCGCACTTCTGAGCTTTCGGGGTTGCAGCCCGAAGTCAGACATGAATCGCAGGTCGCACTTGATGGTGGAACTGACGGACTTATGGTATATCGTGCTATTGCCGATTTCACAGCTATTGGATTGAGAAGAGGCGGCCTGGTTTATCTGGAGATCGATCCTCCGCTTGTGACCGGCCTTTCAGATCTTTTTTCACAGATTGGCACAATTGAAGTGTTTCAGGACTTATCCGGTCTGGATCGTTTCATGCGCGTCACGGCTAAGTAAGCGACTGATACAATTGCACTTCTTTTTTATTGCAATTATATATTTGTTATGTATAATTAATTTAAATCATCCGGGGGTTGGGTTATGAAAAACTTGATTTTTTTACTCACCGCGCTTTCTGTTCTGGCCATTGCCGGGTGTGGTGGTGGCGGCGGTGGAAGTACCGGAGGTGCAGCAGCAGTCCCTGATGCTCAGGCCGTAAAACCCAAGGGACAGGTTTCGGTCAGCTTAGAATGGCCCGAAAGCAACCCGAAATAGTATATTTCAGGCAATCAATTTCCTGCGTTGTAAAGTTACTCAATCTGTCAGAATCAATTCAAGTCCATCATTGGCGAAGATTTCAGGCGATTTTTTTCACTCGTTCATTATGATACAATATCCTAACTTGCTCCTGCAGGAGGTAATGTGTTTTGCAAAAAATGCGGTGCTGAAACCGGAAATGAGGAATTTTGCAGACGCTGTATTGACATCAGCGAGATTGGCGGTCGACTTGAATGCTTGTCTGATCAGCTGAAAAACATCAGAAACGGCATCATGATCCTGGCCAAAGATCTGGACGAAACCAGGCGGGTTCTCATTTCATGTGATGCACCTGTTACGGCTGGTGCAAGGCCGCCACAGACTCCTGAAAATGCTTCTGCACAAAAAAGCGCTGTTCAGCAGAAAGCTCCCTTAAAGGCCGATAAACCTGAAACCGCGGCTGTTGTAATAAATACTGTTGCTGCACAGCCTGTTCCTAAGCCTGCTGCCGGCATCTATTCCGGTTCTTCGGAACCGCGTCTGGAAATGTTCCTCGGCCAGAAAGGTCTGCTTGCAGCCGGAGTAATTGCCGTTATATTTTCAGTCGGTTATTTTCTCAAGTACTCTTTTGACCGCAACTGGATCAGCGAACAGGTAAGAGTCCTCATGTCATTCATTCTGGGGGCAGGATTCCTGTTCGGAGGAGAGCATTTCAGGCGTCAGGGCTTTCGTGTATTCGGCCTTTATCTTCTCGGCGGCGG
>JAQTRI010000086.1 GCA_028711905.1 Candidatus Wallbacteria bacterium
TCGCCTCTGAACGGGATGATTTATGCGAGGGCCTGGAGCAAGGGAAAGAAACTTTTCTTCCAGATGCGGGATCAGGGGTCAGGCATTCCCGAGGAACATAAAGAGAAGATTTTTCAGCCTTTTTTTACTCTTGGAATTGATGGATCAGGGCTTGGCCTTTTTCTTTGCGAAAGGATTGTCGGTAATGCCGGCGGAAGAATTTCATTCAGGCGCGAAGCCCGGGAAACCGTGTTTGAAGTTGTTGTACCTGGATGAAGCAAAAAAGAGGTATGCTCTTACTGGTTAAAGAGATTATACCAGCATTAGACTACAGTCTAAACAGAAGGTGGTGCACTATTGTCGATCAGGGATGAAGGCTTTCACATCAACATTATTTATCAGATCGAGGAAGATCTGGTTATTGATGCGTGCCCTTTTTGCAGGCGCAGACAGATCATGAGAATCGGAGTCAGCGAAAGAGAGACCGGTGAGGGTACGGAAAAGGGTGTTGTGCTCTTAGAGATATTCAAGTGTCTGGACTGCCGAAAATATTTCGGGTCCGGCCGTCAGGCGGACGGTTCAGAGTTTCTGTGGCTGCAGCAGACAGTGGATTATTGATCTTTACCTCCATTAAGCATACCATGGAATTCAATTGCCTCTAAGTGAATGCAGCAGGAATCGATATTCTTTATGGAGCATAATGGAGCGAAAGTTCAATAAGAGGGAGTCGTTATGTACAGAGTCTGGATTATAGAGGATGAGGAAAGCTTGAGGATGGCGGAGGCGAAATATGTCGAACGCCTTGGATATCTGGTTTCGGCTTTTCCAGATGCTGAGAGCGCACGGGATAAGCTTGCGACGGAGTCGCCACAGGCCGTTTTTCTTGATCTGAAACTCCCTGGTATGGGGGGAGAGGAATTTCTTCCCATTCTTGTTGGAGGAGCGCCAGAAGCAAGGGTGATTGTTGTTAGTGCTTATTCAGAAGTTGAGAATATTGTGTCTGTGATTCAGAAAGGGGCGCACGATTTTATTCGCAAGCCATTCAATATTGATGAATTCGGGCATAAACTCAGTAAAGCCATGGAATTTCAAACCCTGCTGAATGAAAACAATTTTCTTAAATCCAGGCAACAGTTCAATTTTCTTCAATGTGGCTCGCAGGCGATGCGCAAAATTGAGGAACAGGTGTGCCAGGTGGCTGGTACGCCTGGAAATTCTACTGTGCTGCTTTGCGGAGAATCAGGGACCGGCAAGGAAATCGTTGCTAAATGGATTCACAGGGAAACGAAATACTCGACCGGCAGATTCGTAGAATTAAACTGTTCCTCCATTCCGGAAAACCTTCTTGAATCTGAGCTTTTTGGCCATGAAAAAGGAGCTTTTACTGATGCGTATCAGGAAAAAGCAGGATTATTTGAACTCGCAGCAGGTGGGACGCTGCTGCTTGATGAAATCGGGGATATGCCGCCCAAATTACAGGCTAAGCTTCTAAAGGTTTTGGAATCCAAGGAGGTCAAACGCGTTGGCGGTGTGAAGCCCCAACAGGTAGATCTGCGGATTATTGCGGCGACCAACCGGGAGTTAACAAAAGAAGTCGGTGAGGGAAGGTTTAGACAGGATCTTTATTTCAGGCTAAATGTTTTTCCCATGCTTGTTCCACCCCTCAGGGAGAGGAAAGATGATATTATTCCTCTTGCTGATTATTTTGTTGCCGGATTTAACCGGGAATTCAGGAAAAAAATCCAGGGAATGACCAGAGACGCGAACAATGAACTTCTCAATTATGACTGGCCGGGGAATGTAAGAGAGTTGCGCAATGTAATTGAGAGGAACATGATAGTTTCCTGCAGTGAATTTCTTGACAGTCCTGTTTTAGCAGGAATCAATCCTGGAAACAGGCATTCCGGGGAGATAGTTTTACCTCATGGGGGGATCAGTCTGGAGGACACGATGAACAGCCTTGAAAAGGAGTATATCAGTAAGGCATTGGAGGCTTCGGGATGGAATCAGTCTAAAGCCGCGCAGCTTCTGGGGATTCCCAGAGAGATATTGAGATACAGAATGAAGAAATACGAACTGGTCTAAACACAGAACACAGATTCATGATTTCACAGTTTTTGACTAAAGCAAAAGCGGGGTTAGTCAAAACAAGTCAAAACAGGATTCAGGTACCCAGGCTGGTATCATTGAAAAGATAGCGCGTGTCCCGTCCTGTTCCAGTACGGAAGAAACAGCGGAGTGATTTTTCAGGATACAGCGGACAGAAGTTTTTGTGAATCAGCTGGTGCATAAGGTGCGCTTCAACAAGAGAAAGTTTCATCAGTTCCGTGGCTTCGAAAAAGAGTACCGGGCCGTCTTCAGTTTCGAAAATGTGTACCAGATCGCAATTCTTCTGAATGAATGGAAACAATGACTGCTGCCGATTCTTGATCTCCAGCCAGATCAGTTCGGGTAATCCTGATGTTGACTGATCTTCAAGAGCAACGCTTTCCGATATCCAATCAAGGTTTCTGTTAAGAAGATACAACTCGCGCGTTTCTTTGGGCTGCAGCTTGGTTTTCTGCAGCTTGGCACTGACTGTATTGACCGAATATCCGCAGTCGCGCTGGAACAACCAGATGTTGAGCCAGATAAGCGACAGTAGAATCAGAAAATTTATCAAAGGTCTGGCCATTTCAGAAGGCTCCTTCGGCGGCATTACGCAACATTTCTGCGAGTTTGCGCCTCTTTTCAGTATCAGAAATCCAGTCCCGGTCATTCTGATTGGAAAGGTTGAGTATTTCAATGCAGATCGAAGGCTTGTTGATAAAGCTGAAGTAACTGAGTTGTGCTGGAATGACAGTGAATAAGCCATTGTAATTATCAAGTGTGGAAAACGCGGCCTGGATCTGCTTTCCGGTTTCTATTCCCGCAGCAGGATCGCTTTTGTACGAAAGTCCACTGATAAACGCGGATATACCTTGAAAGTTTTCATCCTGCAGGAACGATGTTGTAAGAACCACAAAAGCTGCAGCGGAACTGCGGTTAATGTCCGTGGGGTTGCACTTCTTGATCAGTTCTACAGAAGACTGGAGTGAATCAACTGCAAGAAACTCGGAGACAAGCGCACGGAAATCGTCTTTGAAAGAAACCGGTAAGCTTTTTAAAGGTTCTTCATCGATCCAGACCATAATCGGAAGAGACTGGCGGGGCGAGGATGTTTCTGCAGTGCTTTTCATGGAAAGCAGTGTTTTCATGACAATTTCCGTTGTTTCGGACTCGACCGATTCTGGTGCCGGAACTGCCAAAACCGATGAAGTGGTGAACTTTTCGTCAGCGGACCAGACTACAAGGGGTGCCGGGTCAGGGGCTTCCATGGGGCCGGCTTTGACTGTGTATTGTTCGAGAACCTCATTAGACACCCGAAAAAAACTACGAAGGAAATCGACAGGAACAAAGACCTCGTTCTGGAAAAGAACAACCGGCGTGTCGACAATCGTAAGTTCGCCGTTGATGATGGCTTCCTTCTGATTGATGATCAACTTGGATGAAGCTGAGGTGTTTTTCAGGACAACAACTTTTGAGACAGGGGAATAAAAAACATCGATTTTCAAGCGCTGGCTTACTACGATGGCCGAAATAAAATGCATCCCGTCCCTGATTAGGGCAGGGGAGGGGATTTCTCCGGGATCATCCGGAATTGAAGTATGCGGGGCTGGTTGCTGAGGAAAAACTTCTGGTAACGAGGCTTCGACAGTAGACAGATCGGAAAATTGTGACACTTCATCAGTAAACGCATATGTTGCAGATGATGCAAAAATCAGCAGCAGGGCAATGGTTTTCATCGTTTTTCCTTCATTGTTCTACTGGTTTCCCTGTCCAGAACTCTGTTTTTGATCAACTCACGCTTGTCATAAGTCTTGCGTCCTCTTCCAAGCCCCAGTTCAATCTTGGCCTTGCTTTTTTTCAGATAGAGCCGGAGAGGTACGAGACTCAACCCTTTTTCTCTGACTTTACCGATCAAACGCTTGATTTCATGCTTGTGCATCAGAAGCTTTCGCGGCCTCTTGGGCAGATGGTTGAAACGGTTGCCCTGATCGTACTCAGGAATATTCATTTCATACAGAAACAGTTCGCCGGCCTTGGCAAAAGCGAAAGAATCGGTCAGACTGGCCTTTCCCAGGCGGACAGACTTGATTTCTGTTCCAGTCAGCACAATACCGGCCTCAAACTTTTCAAAGATCTCATAATTGAAAAAAGCTTTGCGGTTGCTGATCAGAACTTTGATTTCAGATTTTTTTTCCATCGGTGTCACCGATCCAGCATCACAAAATCGCCGACGCCTATGTAATCGGTCTCAGACACAATGACCGCCTGAAGGACTTTGCGGCGCAATTCAACAATCCGGATCAAGCCAGGTGATTTTTCCGGTGTGAAGTCAATGAATTCACCAGTCAGGGGGTTCTGCAGCTGAACGCTGCCTCGATAAACCGGAATCTCTTTTCCAATGAGAGAAAGATGTAACGAGATATCGGGAAAAGAGTGTTCAATTATGACCATGCTCCCAGCCCTTTTCCAGACCGGGCAGCGCATGCCGGAATCAGAATCTGCGGCTGCCGTCAACTTGGAAATGAGCTCCCTGACTTCCTGATGATCGGGAAAAACGGCCAGTATTTTCTTTCCTGCCTCAAGTGTGTCTTCCAGGGAGCCGAAGCTGGAACTGAATCGAAAAAACTCCAGCAGAAACTCCGGGTCATCGCTTGAAATATACAGGGCTTTTCTATACCAGCTGAGGGAGTTTTTGTAATCCTGCAGGTCCCTGCATATGCGGGCCAGGAGTTTGCAGTAACGAAAATCATCAGGTTTGAGACTTACTGCCTCTTCCAGATGTCTGGCCGCCTGAGCAAATGAACCTTGTTCCAGAAGCAGTTTGGCCTGCCGGTAGATTTCATCCGCCTTGGCACGGTTGTCGTTGATGCTCCACGCACGCTCCCGGACCAGGGAGCTGTCTATGACATGTGGAATCGCCGTTTCGGGTGGCGAAGGGAAGAGCTGAAGATACAAACGGTAGTACTTCATCGAAGATTCCCGGTCCTTGAGTTCCTCGTAACATTTTCCAAGATAATAGTAAGTATAGGAGATACCCGGGTCAAGAATCAGGGCTCTGTTGAGGAGGGGAAGTGCCTGATTGAATTCGCCGGACGAGAACAGCCTGCGAGCCTCCATGATCAGCTGAAATGGATTTTCTGAACCTGCCGGAACCGGGCAGGACACAATCAGTATCATCCAGAGGAGCAGAAATTTCATTTGCCGAGGTGCTTCAGCGGGTCAAGATATTTGTCGGCTTTCTTGATGCTGAAATGCAGGTGATTCCCGGTTGCGCGCCCGGTTCTGCCGACTGTGGCGATAGATGATCCGGCCTTTACCACATCGCCGGTTTTGACCAGCCGTTTGCTGCAGTGAGCGTAAAAATTGAGGGTGCCGTCCGGCAGTCGGATAACCACAGTTTGTCCTGAAACTCGCTGGTATCCGGAGAAATAAACAGTTCCGCTTTTGCTGCAGATGATCTTGGTTCCGGCTTTAGCAGCCAGGTCAACTCCGTTGTGAAAAGCCCTGACCTTGGTTATAGGATGGATGCGGGACCCGAAAGGGGAACTGATCCTTCCAGGCACCGGCAGAGGCCAGAGGTAGCGCTCAGGCCGTTCAGCGATCAAGGGGGATGCTTTGGATGGGATATTGATGCGCTGTCCCAGAACGATACGCGAAGAATTGAGGCTGTTGTAGGCCATCAGATAATTAACAGGAACTCCATAATATCCGGCGATTCTGGAAAGATTGTCCCCATCTTTCACAAGATGGTATTGTGCGCCGGAAGCATCCTTGGTTAAGAAGGGGTTGCTGTTTTTTTTAACTACCCGGATGATCAATTCGTCAAAATCTTCTTCGACAGGGTCGCATGCTGTTTCAGCGGCTGCAACAATGCAATCTTCTCCTGTGAAAAATTCGTCAGAGGTGATATCCGGTAGAGAAAAACACTCGGGCGGTTGAATGAAGCAGGAAATCTGCAGGGAGGGATCTTGAGCTTGAACGAAAAGAGGTTCGAAAAGCAATCCGCAGAAAACGAATAAAAAAATACTGTAATAACAGCGCCTGATTTTCACGCGATAATTTTATTGCAGGATAGGCTGTGTGTCAAGTCAGTCAATTCCTGCGTCTGAGATAAACAAAGATACCGGTCAAAAAGAAAAGCAGAGGAGCAGTGATGACGACAAGATAAAAAAGGAATCGCAGCTGGTTGGTGGAGAGGTTCTGGATGTGTCTGCCTTTTTTGGCAAGATCCGTGGCCAGATAATCGCCTTCATCAGCCAGCCATGAGAAAAGGTTCATGGTAAAAGGGAGATTTCCATAATGATCTAAAAAGTGATTGGAACAGAAATCCGCGTCACCACTGACCGCGATGCGATAATCAAGAACCGGTTTTCCTTCCTTTTCCTCCAGAATGCAGCGCAGGACACCGGCCAGTCCGAGCGGCAGACGGCTGACATCAGGTGTTTCCGATGAAGGGTCCTGTACAGAACTGACGGCGGATTTTCCGGGCAAGGCGAGGAGATCCGTCCTGATATTCTTGGGGAGCATCAGATAAAACCCAATTTCTCTGGCTCCGGAAAACACCGATGAAACACTGAGTCCGTTTACTGACTCATGGTTTCCATACCGGTTGACCATCAGGACCGATGGTTCGCCGCCGAAAAGAGAAGAGCCCGAGTCACTGAGTACGCTGCTGCGGACGAAAACACCGAATTCCCGTAATTCCTCAGCGAACGAATATGAAGGGGAAGGGTCGATAAGGAACAGGGCGCGGCCGCCACTGAGCAGATATTTTTTTACCATTGACCATTCATCCGGCAGGAGCGGAGACTGTGCATCCGCAAGCACTAAAAGGGCGGTATTCTCTGGAATGGAACCTGTTTCAGGGAGAAAAAGTTCGCGGACCTGAAAACCTCGTTCAGACAGCTTTTTTTGCAGTTCGTAATAACCTCTGCTGTCGCGGGCGGATAAATCTCGTTCGCCATGTCCGGACAGGAAAAAGATGTTCCGGATTTCTTTCCGGCTGAGCTTGACTAAAGCGTTGATCAGTCGTTCTTCCGTGATGCTGAATAACTTTTCGCTTTTCCCGGTAGTGTTGTTCCTGATGATCAGCACCTTGTAACTGGTATTTCCGAAGCCGGCAGCCTCCTGCGGTTGTCGGTCAGGATCAATGAACTGGTATTTGACATTGGGGGTCAGGGCGGCGAAGCATTCCAGCAATTCCCTGATCCGGAAATAGTTTTCATCAGTTCGGCGGAAAAAGGCGGCCATTTCAAAGTTGTTGCTGAGCCCGGATGTGAAGTCTCTTGTTCTTTCGCTGAGAGTGTAAAGCCCTCTGCCGGAAAGGTCGACACGCAGATATGTTTTGTGAAATGCGGTATTGATCAGAAGCACGGCCAGCACAGCAGAAATTCCCAGTCCCAGAGAGGAGAAAATGCGCTCTTTTCTGTCCGCGCCTGACGACAGATAAGTGAAAAAGAATCCAAGGCCCGCCAGGGATAGGAAATAGAGTAAATCCCTTGTGTCGACAATGCCCTGGACAAACGGCTGCAGATGATCGACTAAGGAAAGCCTGGCCATGAATTCGCCGGTCTTTCCCACAAAGTAGTAAGACAGGGACTGGACTGAAAGAAAGGTGAAATTGAAAGCGAAGGCAATCAGGGCTGCGACCAGCTGGCTCTTTGTCAAGGAAGAGGCCAGCAGGCCGAATGAGATCAGGGCTGCGGAAAAAAGAAAGCTCCCGGCAGCGGCTGTAAACAGCTGAGGAACATCAACGGCCTGTCCGGCGTATGGTTTGAGCAGCAGGAAGTAACCTGCCGGAATCGCGATGATTATGGACTGGATCAGGCAGACGGCCAGAAACTTTCCGGCGATGATCGCTGTTTTGGAAACAGGTGAAGTTAACAGCAGTTCCATTGTCCCGGTCCTGTTTTCCTCGGCAAAAACCCGCATGCAGAGCAGGGGGAGCAGCAGAATGAAAAGGGCGGTCATGCGGAGAAAAAAGGCGTTGGCTACCAGTTCCATGAATCCAGATCGTTCCCCGATCTGCCCCCCGGCGATGACTGGAAGATTGGCCAGATAATTGGCCAGCCCGCTGTAAAAAAGGAATCCTGCGATGAAAAGTATGACTGCAAAGATCGTGTACACCAGTGGGGAAACGAAGTAACTTCTGAGTTCTTTGCGGAAGATGACCATTATCTCTCTAAACATTTTTCGCATTCCTCAAGAGGGTGATAAATACCTGTTCCAGGTTAAGCTGTTCGCTTTCAACGCTGTAAATCCTGAACCCGGCTCCAACGAGCGTGGAGACTATGCCTGCGCGTCCCTCATCGCCGAATTCTCCGTCCAGAACCAGAACCCCGTCTTCGATTGAGGCAGAAAAAGAGTCGCTGCGGATTGAATTCATTGCTGCCAGAGGCTCATTGATGCGGATTTTGACCCGTTCTCCACCTCTGGCTAAGGCATTAAGTTCCTGCTGGCTGCCTGATGCGATAATCCGGCCGTGGTCGATAATCAAAACCCTGTGGCACAACTGGCTGGCTTCGGGCAGGATGTGGGTGGAAAGGATGATGGAATGCTCGCATCCGAGTTCGCGGATAAAGTCGCGGATTTCCAAGATCTGCTGGGGGTCAAGCCCGGATGTGGGTTCGTCAAGAATCAGCAGGCCCGGATTGTGAATCAGGGCCTGAGCCAGTCCGACCCGCTGGCGGTAGCCTTTTGACAGGTGGGCTATCAGGGAGTGTTTTTTTTCTCCAAGGCCGCACCTGTCGATGATTCTGTCCACGGTTTTATCGACATTTCTGGATATTCCCTTGATACGGGCCACGAAATCCAGGTATTCAGTCACACGGAATTCGGGATAAAGCGGAGGAGTTTCAGGAAGATAGCCGATCAATTTCCGGATCTCCATCGGTTTTTTGATCAGATCGTATCCGTTGATGGTTATCTCGCCGGAAGTCAGCGGCAAAAATGTAGTGAGAATCCTCATGGTTGTGGTTTTCCCCGCGCCATTGGGACCGAGGAATCCCAGAATTTCGCCTTTTTTCAGCTCAAAGGAGATACCCTTAAGTGCGTGAAAATTGCTGTAGTATTTGTCTACATTGCGGGCCAGGATCACGATTTTTCCGCGCCTCACGACTGTGTTTTTACTTTTTATCAAATCAGTTTATGCATCAATACCGGGCAAGTCAACAAACAAATCTCTCCGGTGCTGTTGACAAAACCGGCGCAGTTGTTTATCGTAGAAACTGTGTGCCTGTAGCTCAGTTGGATAGAGCGCAACACTCCGGATGTTGAGGCCAGAGGTTCAATTCCTCTCAGGCACGCCATTTTTGGTTGCTTAAAACGCCCGATATGCTCAACTGTGTTTCCTCTCAAGTTTGTGATTCAATTGGAGTAATTTAGATATGCCGGAATCCTTTTCCCAGCTCAAGGACATCCTCAACGGTTTCCCTGAAGCAGTAATGATCGTGGACCGCAACAACAAGATTATCTTCTGGAACCGAGAAGCTGAGGTGCTTACCGGATGGTCGGCCGATGAAGTAAAGGGTAAGGGGTGTTCTGACGGAATTCTCAACCACTATGACGGTATGGGAAACCAGATGTGCGGCACTAAGTTCTGCGCATTGAGCAGAATCACAGATGCGCAGAAACCCATTGCCAAGCCGCTGCTTCTGTTTACCAGAAAGAAAACCGGCGCTGAGATGCTTCTGGAGATCAGGGCTTCCCCGGCAATTGCATCAGACGGGAGCTTTTCCGGTGTTGTTCAGGTTTTTCACGAGGTGGAGCGTGAACAGCGCGAAGATATCGTGATCAGCCAGCGGATCGTGCGCAGCATGGTCCCGATCGGTCATTCCAGTGTCGCCGGCATGGATCTTTTTGTCCGCTATCAACCGCATTCATTCGTAGGCGGGGATTTCGTGAATTTTCTCGAGCAAAACGGCGAGGTTTATTTGTGTTTCGGGGATTCTGAAGGCGAGGGTGTTTCTGCGGCCCTGATCTCTGTGCTTCTGAGCGGCATCAATTTCATGAACATCAGGGATGCTGACAGGGATAACCTTTCCGGTTCTCTTGGGGAGATCCATCGAAATTTTTGCGAAATCACCAAGAACGCGATTACAGCGACTATGATCCTCGGGCATTTTCATCCGCAGGACCGGGTTCTCACATATGCCAGTGCAGGGCATCCGGAAATCTTCCTGTACAGTGCAAATGACGGCTCATGCAGAATGCTGCCGTTTGACTCGCATTTTCTGGGGATACTGGATCAGGCCACTTTTGAGCAGAAATCAGTGAACCTGGCTGCAGGGGATCTGCTCCTGTTTTACACAGATGGAACCTTTGAGTTCAAGATCAATGAGCAGGACAGATACGGGCAGAAAGCGCTGTTCGAGTCCTTCAGGAGCGCGGCTTCTCCTGTGATCAGTTGCAACGGGCTGGTCGACAGGGTTTATCAGGACATGCAATACGCCAATGCGGGCAATCTCTTTTCAGATGATGTCACACTAATGGCCGTCAGGGTGAAGTAAAGATTCGGCTCATTGCTTTATTCAGTAAAAAAAAGAGCGCTCTCAGGCGCTCTTTTTGATCGGCGCAATAAATTTTATTTTTCTGCATCTTCCTCGCGGAAGCGTTTCAGATCATCAATAACTGACTGGGCCAGATTGGCCGGCACTTCTTCGAAATGGTCGAAGGCCATGCTGAAAGTGCCCTTGCCCTGAGTCATGGACCGCAGGTCATTGATATACTTGTACAGTTCGGCCTCAGGCACCAGCGCTTTGACAGTCTGGTTCCTGCCGTGGGCTTCCATGCCCAGAATTCTGCCGCGGCGGGAGTTCATGTCACCCATTACATCTCCCATGAATTCCTCAGGCACAACGATCTCCACCTGTACAATCGGTTCGAGAATCACCGGTCCGGCCTTTTCCATGCCATCCTTGAAAGCCATGGAACCGGCGATTTTGAAAGC
>JAQTRI010000087.1 GCA_028711905.1 Candidatus Wallbacteria bacterium
GTGATGAGGAACTGACTGCAATGATGCTGGACCTTTCGACCCGCGGGGCGGAAAATCTCAATCTTGTGACCCCTACCCATTTTCTGCCGTCAGTGGTTGCTGCGCTCATTGCAGCCAAAAAGCAGGGTTTCGCTCTGCCGGTGGTTTACAACACATCTGGATATGAAGATCCGGAAATCATCCGTCTGCTGGGGGAAATTGTAGATGTCTGGCTTCCTGACATCAAATACACATCTGATGATCTTGCGCGCACCTACTCGGGGTGTGAAGATTACCCGGCACACAACCGGGCCGCACTTGTCGAGATGAAACGCATGCAACCTGAAGTCGTGCTTAAGAAAGGTCTGGCACGGAAAGGGCTGATTGTCCGGCATTTAGTGCTGCCCGGCGAGGCGAAAAACAGCCGGATGGCTCTGGATTTTATCGCGAGAGAACTCGGAAGGGACACCTGGATTTCCTTAATGAGCCAGTATTTTCCAGCTTACAAAGCTAAAGAATACCCTGGACTTTCGCGCAGGCTTTCACCCGACGAGTACGAAGAGCTGGTCGTATATGCGGAAAGTCTCGGACTCTCCAATGTATTCATCCAGGAGATAGAGAATACAGGGTAAGGTCTTGCTGGATTTTTTGACTTTTCGATGGTAAAATAATCTCTGCATTGTTTTCACCAAAGGGGTACGGTAAAATTTTATGGCAGATAAATTGAACATCTCAAGCTTTTTACGCAATGAGAAAAATGAAACTTCCCTGGCGAAGATCGCACTCAGTTTAGCTATCGCCGATGATCAGATCGACAGCGAGATCACGGAGCATTTCAAGAGTCTATCCTACCGCTGCGTTATTACCAGAGCCGGTGGCCGCGGCGATAATTTCACCTACAAGCTTTTCCGTAATATTCTCGCAGCAGCGGAGAACGCTGAAGTTATAAGCAGAAACCCTGAAAATGAGTATACGGTTTACCGCTCAGTGCAGAATGTCGTGACCCAGATCACAGACAGTATGGAAAACATTTGCGGTGGCGGTGTGAAAATCGGTATTGCCAGCAAAGGTTCGCACTTTGCCATTGCCTTGTATGGCACTGTCGGCATCCCAGGGCTGAATGTGGATCGAGAAATTCTGGCTATGGATGTCCAGTATTTTTCTCTTAAATCGTAATCCGGAGGATTGATGGCAAAGGTTGAACTGGTCAACATTTTCAAGAGGTATGAAACTGCCGCTGATTTCACGATCAAAGGGGTTGATCTCGAAATCAGGGACCAGGAATTCATGATTTTTCTCGGACCTTCCGGCTGTGGGAAAACAACGACTCTTCGCATGATCGCGGGCCTGGAAGAGATTTCCTCAGGTCAGATACTGATCGACAGCAAGGTGGTGAATGACCTGCCCCCAAAGGACAGGGATATTGCCATGGTGTTCCAGAATTATGCGCTTTATCCGCACATGAATGTCTTTGACAATATGGCCTTTGGTCTGAAACTGCGCAAAATGCCCAGACATGACATTGAGCAGAAAGTCAAGGAAGCCGCCCAGGTTCTTGGAATTGAAGATCTTTTGTCGCGCAAGCCCAAACAGCTTTCGGGAGGGCAGAGGCAGAGAGTGGCCCTGGGTCGAGCCATTGTCCGCAACCCAAAAGTCTTTCTGATGGACGAGCCTTTGTCCAATCTGGACGCCAAGCTCCGTGTTCAGATGCGCAGCGAGCTTTCCAAACTTCACAAAAAGCTGAAAACCACATTTATTTATGTCACCCACGACCAGGTGGAAGCCATGACCATGGGCGACAGGATTGCTATTTTCAACGGAGGCATTGTTCAGCAGATCGGCACTCCTTACGAGGTATACCATCAGCCTGCCAACAGATTTGTGGCCGGATTCATCGGTTCTCCTCCCATGAATTTTATTCCTGCCACCTTGAGTGATGATGCCAGGACGCTCATTCACCCGGAGTTCAAACTGGGATTGACGAAAAAATTCGGTCCGGCCCTTACCGGATATAAAGGACGCAATGTGTTGCTGGGAGCCAGGCCTGAGGATTTTGAGATGACCGACAAGGTCGAAGACGGCAGAACATTTCAGGCCAGGGTTGATCTTGTCGAGCCTCTCGGACCCGAGGACCATGTCTATATGGCTCTGCAGACCGGAAACTTCGTTATCCGCGTGTCTCCGGATAAAAAAATGACGGAAGGTACCAGGATTATCATCAGACCCGTGCAGCAGAAGGTCCATTTGTTTGATCCTGAGACCGGAGCCGCCATCCTTTGACGAGACTGCGGCGCGCATTATTGTGGCTCGCCGCTGTGGGCGGAATTTTTTCCGCGTTCCTGTTCTGGATATGCCTGTTCGGCAGCAGTCCTGCTGCTGAAATTGTTTCCCTGATTCCCCGGGACCTTGTTTTCGCCGGTTGCGGGAAAAGCCTGGTTCTGTCATACAAATCCCTGTCCGCCTCGCAGTTTACTACTTTTCTGTCGGAATCGAACCGCTCGCTCCTGCTCAGTTTCTCGCCCTGGTCAAAGTATTTCCGGGACAGTTTCGCTGTGGCTCAAATCAGGGAAGGCGGGCTTTTGATAGCGGATACCGGTGCAAAATCAATTGTTCTGAAAGGTTATCTTCGTTTTATAAGCAGCGGCTGGGCTCAGGGAAAAGGCAGACTGAAACCCATTCGATACGGTGCAGACCTTTTGTTTTATGAGTTTGAAGACAGTCAGGGCAGCAGGTACTGTTTCGCTCTATCAGGCACTTTCATACTTTTTTCGCAGGAAAGAAAAGCGTTAATGGCTGCGCTTGACGCATCAGGCGACATCACCATCTCGGCTGCCGGAGAGCAGACAAACCATGCTGCGGAAATTTTGTCAGCTCAAAAGGCCGGGAACATTCTTTTGATTTTTCCCTCACCGCTTTTACCGGCAACAGCGGACGGCAATCTCAAAACACAGCTTAACTGCGGGAGCTTTTCCTGGGATGATTCAAACCTGTCGTTGTATTTCCCGTCTTCCGACGATATTTACGAATGGGGAAGACGCCGCATTGACGAACTGGAGAGCTCTCGGACCATCAGGCGCGAACGATTGAGCGAAAATATGAGTCGGCTGAGTATTGACCTTGCCGATATTCTCCAGCCGGAACAACCCCGGGAAAAGCCGGGCTCGATGTCCGTTATGATGCAGAAGCTTCGGGAGACAGTCCTTTTTTGTAACGACAGCAGGGGCAAGCTTTATTTATCCAACAGCCGCGCTCTTTTGCGTGAACTGGAAATTTCGCCTGCGGTTGAACCCTTAGTCTGTTTGCTGGATCCCGCGCAACTGGTCTTTTTTGCGCAACTTGCGCCTTTGTTTTTTCCGGATTTTCCAATAAATTCAGTCCTGTCTTGGCTGGACAGGATCCGTACAATCAGGATCTCGGCTCAGGCTTCAGAGGTTCAGGGCCTGGCTGAAGTGTCAACAGCAATAAAGTTCAAGTGAGGTAAAGAAAATGAGAACAGTCTTTTTTCTGCTGATGCTGGTTGCTGTTATTTTTCCGTACCATGGCGCATCCATGGACTTCCGCCTGGAAAAGGCGCTTCCATCTACCGGCTTCTTTTCCTTAGTCGCAGACGGAGGCGTTCTTGGCAGGGCTTACCTTGAATTGCTCAACCGGAGCGGACAGATTACGAATGAAGTGGTTCTCGGATTTCTGCTCGGTTATACAACTGATGAAGTGGCAAATCTCAAGGAATGTGCGCTTTGCGGTCACATTCTTCCGGTCAAGGGAGCGACTGAGGAAGCCGGGGTGCTGGTGCTTGAGTTCAGCGACATTAAAAAAGCGATCAAATCCTGGGAGAGAAAAGGACTGGTCGTGAAATCAAACGGCAAAGACCGCCTTGAACTGGTTTTTAAACCTAAGGAAGAGGCTGTTCCCCCTGGCAGCGGGAAGAAATCCCCCAAAGAAGCGGGCGCGAAAAAGCCTCTTCACCTGTACGGTCAACTCGAGGGTAATCGCTGTTATTTTGTGCCTGAACGCGAGGAGCTGCTTGAACCATGGCTGAGCCTCATCCGGAGGGTGGCTTCGGACAGATCAGCGCAATTGTGCAGTCAGGAAGCCTTTCTTGCGGCAAAAAAAGATTTCCCCGGGAGTGGCTGCCTCAGTGTAATCATGCCAGGGAGAAAGAATTCCGCAGTCCCTGAAAACCAGCCGGTCAAACATGCGTATTTTGCCGCAGGAATAGACGCCGGCGAGCTTTTGACTGATTTCCGTATTCAGTTCAACTATGCAGCACTGGATCAGATGAAAGCTCTGCCTTTTGTCAATGTGCTCAATGCTCTGGTAAAAAAGAAAAATCCGCTCAGAGGTGTTGCTCCGGCACAGGCCTCGGTTGTTCTGGCCGGGAATCTGGATCTGGCCATGATCCCTATTCCGCCTCAGGCGGCAGGCATGTGCGAAGGTCTGCTTGGAGTTTCCCTGGAAAGGGACATCCTGCCCTGCTTCGCCGAATCCTTCTGCCTGTCGGTTGTGCCGAAAAAAGGGGGGGCTCCTGAAGTGCTTCTGACTTGGGAGACGGCAAAGGATTCTGTGTGGGGTGTCCTGGAAAAACTGGTGTCCAGGATTCCTGTTCCAGGCCTTGAGATCAAAGAGGAAGTATTCCAGGATGTTAAACTGAAAGTCATTAATGTGCCGTCCCCGACTGCTCCGAGGATTGCGGTGCTGGAGCGTTCGCGCAAACTTCACATTTCCAACAGCCCTGAGCTGATTGTTTCGGCATTGACCGCTGAAGGGGCAGCGTCTTCAAAACAGCCGGCCCTGACTGACGACAATGTGCTGGAATTTTTTATCAGCACTAAGGCAGTTGAACAGATCGGGGTCAAGCAGGCCGCGCCATTATTGAAACAATTGCCGGACAATCTCCGGCAGGGTCAGGTGATCTTTCCGACCTTGGTAATCACTGTGGATGAAATTACAAAGGACCTGTTGATCAAGGGCAGAATGCGGGGAGGAAGATAGTCAGCCGTGCGAGCGCAGCACTTGAGCTGCGCTCAAGTATTAAGCAGCAGTAGCCTTGTCTTAAGGGCGCGGCAACTGCTGCTAAACGAGCTACGGATGACTATACCCGAAGCCCTGAGCAAGCTCAGGTCAAGAGCCTCTATGCGTAGCGGAGGGTAGGTAATCAGTAATAGGTGATGGGTAATAGGTAATTGGTGATTGGTGATTGGTAATGGGTAGGGGCGAACGGCGTTCGCCCGAATGCGGTTGTGCGGAATTTTGAATGTTAAATTTTGAATATTGAATGGCAGATAGCTGTGCGAATCCAGAAGGTATGAATTGTAGAGACGCGCCATGGCGCGTCTTATCCAGGGAATCCACTGAGGGTAACGCGGGGAATCGGGTAATTGGTGATTGGTTATAGGTAGGGCCCGATTGAATTCAACGATCTGGTAGATGGTTGTTCAAAACAGTACAGATGCAAGGCGCGTGAGGACTGAGGTCCGCAATGTACTTAAGTAGGGGCGAATAATTATTCGCCCCTACATTTATTTGTCATATCCCAAGATTCGTCAGGCTGGTGTCCATCTGCTCTATCGTCAGATCATTCCCGTCCAATGCCCTGGCCTTGTCGATCTGCGCTTCTGATGAATCCAGATTCCCGGCCTGATAATAGGCCAATGCCATCAGGGCATGGGCTTTGGCGTTACTCATGCTGATCTGACTGCTTGAGAAACTGTAATTGACATTCCACAGTCCAATGCTTTCCAGATAGTTGACTGCCTGGCCTGTGGCTCCGGCAAGGCTGATCAGGGCCAGTCCCAGTTTGGCTTCCTGATTGGACGGGTCCAGCACCAAAGAGCTTTCAAAATTGGATTTATCAGCAGCAGAAGCGCCGCTCCTGCGTAGTTCGATCCACCCGAGACCGGCTCTGGCCGATGCTTTGTCATTATCTGTGAAAGTGCCTCCAATAACCTGGTTGAAGTAGTATTCGGCATCAGTATAACTGGATTCGCCTATGCGGAAAAGGCTCCAGCCCTTATCCAGCATACTCATGGTCAGGGCGGTTCCGCCGCCGGTAATGTTGCTGCCTGGACCGAGCGCGGTTATGCCAGCGGAACCGGCGCCGCCGCAGCCGGAAAAGATCCAGGCTGAGACTGCCGCGGTAAGGATTATCATCAGTAGGGGCGAATAATTATTCGCCCCTACGCGGATTTTTCTAATTTTCTGCCACATGTTTCCCCCTTTATACCCTCCGCTGCGCATAGAGGCTCTTGACCCGAACTTTGTTCGGTCTTAGAGCCTCTTGTCCTGAGCTTGCTCAGGGCTTCGGGTATTGATATCCGTAGTTCACTTCGTTCACACGGCTATCAACGTACCACGCTGAACTTGCCGCTCTGCTGAAGCTTCATGCTGCCTTTGACAGTCTCGAATCGGTAAAAATAAACGCCGTTGGCCAGCTGCCTGCCTCTGGAACTGATCAATTCCAGGTCCCCGGCATATTGTGACGCGTTGAAATGATAGGTTTTCACCTTTCGTCCGGAGGTGTCATACACTGTAAGCTTAGAACTGTCGGCAACAGAGCTGAGCTGGAAGTCGACAGCCAGGAAGTCGACAGCCGGATTGGGATAAATTCTGAAGTACGAGATTGTGAACGGCAGTGCTACGGCAAAACCTCGTGGGGAGTAGTCCTGCTTGTTTCCCGCGCGGTCGATGGCTGTCAGCGCAAGATTATAGTCTCCGTCAGTCAGCGCTCCTCCCAGATTTACAACTAAGTCCCCGGTGGATGCGTCAAGGCGCAGGTTGCAGCTCTTATTATTGAGCATAGCCGAACTGGCGCTCAAGTCTAAACCTGAGCCGAATTCTTCGACTTTGAAGCGCAGTTCCCTGATTTCTTGTTCATACACGCTTTCAGGTTCTCCGGAGAGCCGCGGAGGCCTGATGTCCGAAAACAGTGCGTAGCTGCCGCTTGCAGCCGCCGGAGCGGTAAAGTAACCGTTCAGAAAATCGCATCCGACATACTTCCACATGCCGTTTTCCAGAAAATATATCCCTTTGCGTTCCGGAGAGTCGCATTTGATGTTGATTACACCGTTGCTTCCCTGAAAATGGAACGAATAGTTGCTTCCCGCAGGGGATAGCTCGTTTGTTGCCGGTGCTTGCGAACCCGAAAAAGCCAGTGCCCGGATCTTTGATTCAAAGCACCAGGAGGCTGTGCCTTTGACAGGATTGAAAACCAGCTGGGCTGTTCTGTCTGGACTGGAAAGCACGCTGTTGTCAAACTGCGACAGGTTGTAAGAAAAGTACAGGGACGCTGAAAACGGTTCGCTGCCTTTGGCCCGGATGATTCCGAGACCGGGATAGGCTGTGCTGAGATGGTAGTTCCCCTGAATCACTGATTTCCCGTCAATGATCAGTTCAGTGGTTGCCGGTGTTGACATGGAAGTCATACCCTCCTGCCAGGCTTCAATTATTCCGCCGGGCTGCAGACCGGGTTTTTTCAGAAATACCATGACAGAGCTTTCCTCTCCAGGCAGGGGGAAGGCTTCCAGAATATAGCCTGCGGTGTCATCGACAGTGGTGAAGGTATAGTTATAGTCGGTTCCCATGCTGTTGCCGGCCTTGTCCTTGCATGCGGATTTTACCACTACACGGTAGTCAATCCCGTTGACCAAGGTGGGAGAGGGCTGGAACACGGCTTTTCTGGATGCGTTTACATAGCTGACTGTACCGGAGATTTTACGGTCCCCGGCGCTGACCACAATAGTGTTGGAATTGATCGAAGAAGAATCCATATCCTCGTTGAACACAATGTTGATCTCAGCTGTGATGGCGGCTGTGGTGGAACTGGCTGCCGGTGACAGTGTATGCACTTTCGGCGGATCATTGTCGGTTTTGACTGTGAAGTAATACTGTTTTGATCCGTTGTCCACGGTAAAGTAATACTGGGTGTTGTATTCAAGCGATGTGCCGCTGCGCAGCGAAAAGATCAGCATGTGGAACGCTGATACGAACACTGCTGATCCGCTGATCTCAGACCCTGTGCCTGCATTGAACAATCGGAGCGAATGGCTGGTCTCCGTGTCATTGAAAAAGACCCGGATCTGCACCAGAGGATCGACCCCGGTGGAGCCATCAGCTGGAATCGTGTGGCTGACGCCTGTGCCTGCTGTTGAGGTGTCGATGGCAGTGGTAAAGGACATGGTGTACTTGTCGATCGATCCTTCGTGGGTTCCGTTGGAATTCCCGTCTAAGCGTTTGCCGAAGATGTCTTCAGCGAATTCGTGAATCGTCATGGTATAGAGTTCGCCCTTGACTAAGGGAGTGGTCAGGATCTCGACTGTCACCTCTTTGGTCTGGGTCCCGAGCGGATAGTCTACCTGCACGGTGATGTTGTCGCCCAGACTGTCTTTCAGCAGAACAGACCCGGCCACAAGGGTCGTGTTCAGGGTATCCACTTCCATGGTATTGGAGAACACCACCTTGATGGCTGTCAGGGTGTCGCTGACATCAGTCGCACCGTCAACAGGCATAGTGCTCATTACGCGCGGGAACGGGTAACCGCTGGAAACACCGGCTGCGGCCTGAGTGACCTTGAAGCTGGATGTGAAATTTTCTTCCATCCTGTTGCCTGTCGAGTCTTGGGCATTGCGGTTCAGAAGCACCACATAGCTGATGTTAAGGGCCAGCACATTGGATGGAGTGAATGTCACTTCCGAGGTGCTGGTTCCGAGTTTCCATGTAAAGGCCCCTGCAATGACCTCGCCTGTTTCTGAAATCAGGCTGAAAGCGTTCTGCACTGTGGCTGTATTCATCACCTTATTGAACAGGAGCTTGACAGCGACATCCTGCCGCGCGTTGGAGGTGATATTGACAGGAGTGACTGTTGTGACCTCAGGCAGAACCTGATTGGCTGTTGTGAAAATGTAACTGAAGCTGTCGGACTGAGCGGTCAGGGGATTGTTGTCAAAACCTGCGCCATTCAGATCTTTTACACCGCCGCCTGGAAGGTAAACGCGATAGCGGTTGTTGGGCGAGAGGGTGGCGACCGGATCGATCACAACGACATACTGACCTGTGGCCCCATATTTATCGTGATAACTGTAAACTGCGTTGATCGCGCCCCCGGAAGTGGCGCTTGTGAACTGGATGTTGCTGCTGTTGACCGAGGATGCATCGAGCGCTTCGGTAAAGTAAAGCAGGATGCTGGTATCCAGGTTGAAAGCGAATTCCGGCGGATAATAATCGGTCAGAGAAGGGGAGAGATTGTTCCCTGCCTGGTATGACGCAGGCATGGTGGTGAATGAGAAGGAGTATTCGCTGCTCTGATCAAAGCTGATCGGAGTGCCCCAGTGGCTTTTTATGGCATTGCTGACAACTACCGTGTATTGCGAGTTGTAGGCCAGGTGCGAATAGCTGGTGAATACCGCCTGGTATGGGGAGGGAATTGCGCCGGGAGCATAGCGGTATGTCACCCGTCCCGGCAGCTCTGTGCTTCCCTTGTACAGCCGGATACTGCCTGCAGCCTGCACGGAGACAGTGTTCAGCCTGGTGTCGAAATAAACAATGATCTCCTGGGTAATGCCGATCTCGTCAGTCACACCCACCCCGGTTTCGAGGTTGCGGGGGTTGGTACTGATGATGTGAGGGATATCCTTGAAGATGTTAAAGGTATATGTTTCGGTAAAGAATTTCTGAGCCGCCAGATTGCAGGCCCCCATGGTGCCAAATGAATTCAACCCGGCCTGTGGATCAGTGGACAGTGAACCGACAGCCTGAGAAATCAGGCCTGCGAGCCTGACACTGTAAGTGCCTGCTATCACGAACAGGTCATCGCTGAAATCCAGTTCCAGAATGTGCCTGCCGGGATTGGTCGCGTCCTCGAGCATGAAAAAATTGTCCAGAGTGGCATCATCGAAACCGTCTCCGTCCAAGTCCCCAACCCTGGTCTCGTCTGTAGTCAGAGGAATGAAAATACCGTTGTTGCTGATCTGGTTGTACGCGGTGATGAACAGGTTATTGGCTAAGGACAGGGGATCGACCTGCTCCGAAAACTGAAGCCTCAGGTTGATGTTGGGCGGAAAGTAAGAGGTTGTGCCGTTAGTAATATTGGTTTTTATTCCGGAATTGACAATATAGGCTGTTGTTGACGGATGTGTGAATTCCGTATGAAAGGAGACCGCGTCCTCATCGGTGTTGAAATAAAGGGTGTTGCCGGCATAGTCGCTGATCTGCGGAGAGGCGCTGCTGCCACCGCCCCAGTTGAGATCGATCTCATAATACATGTTGCCGTCCAGATAAGCGATACCGGCAGGAAAGTAAGGGGGAAAATGGGTTTCGCACAGAGTGCCGTCCCAGCGGTCTCCCTTGACCAGCCATTGGGTGGCGAATCCATCATTGTCGTCATCATTGTATGCTTCGACCTCGCTGGAGATAGTTTGATAAGGCAGTCTGAAATCATGCATGAAAATAAACCCGACTGAGTCATCGATGGTCACTAAGGAATCAAAGGTAATGAGAAAGCCGCTGAAAACAGGTATGTCATAGGCGGAGTTCCAGCCTGATCCGCCTTCGACCAAGGTGCCTGTTGAAGTGAAATAATACTGAGGGAGAATGGAGGTGACCATGGGAGTGGTGTTATCTACTGTGATGCGGATGTTGGTCTCGGTTTCATTACCCAGGTTATCCAGAATCCTGATTCCAATATTAACGCCCCCGTCAGTAAGTCCGGGCCGCACCTGCATGCCGGGATCATCGAATTCACAGGTTGATGCGGTTACAGCTGTGGCTGTGAAATTGCGCTGGGCAGTCACACCGTTGAGATCCAGCACATAATCACCGAGCGAAGCCGATGGATTGGTGTCTGTAAAATCCATGCTGATCCTGATCGTGTCGCCTTGCTTGACCGCAAAATCGCCGTCAATAAGGGCGGTCGGATTATTGAGGTCAGGATAGATGGTTCTGCTGATACCTGTAACTTCGTTAAGCAGAATCACGCTGCCCACAATGGGGGCGGTGGCGTCCACTGAGAA
>JAQTRI010000088.1 GCA_028711905.1 Candidatus Wallbacteria bacterium
ACTCATACTGGCCAAGTGCGTAATAGCATCTTCCTTTGTAGTATCCCCAGTACTTCCCGGCAGGGTACAATGATTCGGCTTTTTCCGCGTACTCTAAGGACTTGGCATAATCACCAAGCATAAAATGAACATGTAATCTTCCGTAAAGGATCGTGGTTTGACCGTATGCGGCGTATTCGCTGTTCTCCGCTTCATCGTACCAGTCAAGTGCAGCGGTGTAGTTTCCCAGTTCAAGATAAGCATGGCCCAGATAAACCGCTGCCCAGAAGTTGTATGATGCATGGACATTAAGGGCCAACAGTTTTTCCAGTTCGGCAATCGCTTTTCTGCAATATGCGTCATGCCCGGAAAGGTTGCCGTCGATTCTTAACACAGATCGGGCAAGATCCAGATAGTTCCACGAATTAGCGCTGTACATAGAGGCCTTGTCGTAAGCGCTGATTGCCGGATCAGCGATGATTCCATCACGGATTGCCATGCATGCAGTATATGAGGCGGTCAGCTGGGCTGAGTTTTCCTCAGTGTAATACGATTCAGCGAGGTACTGATGGCATGATGCAGCCATTCCTTTGGATGAAGTAATGTAGCTGTTGGTCGGATATTCGCTTTGAAACTGCTGGAATGTCGCAATGGCTGCCTGCAGATTTTCCCGGTCATACATCATCGGGTGCCCATTGTTTAGAAGGTCATTGTAATGGATGTGATAGCCAAGGGACCACTGGCAGCTGCCGATCATGTACAGAGCGTATGACGAGTTTCCGTTCTCGTAATAATTGCTTCGCAAAAACCGAAAGTAATCAATAGCTTTTGAGTAATAATCCTCAGCTTCAGGTTTGTTTTTGGTTCCCTGACCGACAGAGTTGCAGCTGAGCCCGGCGCTGTATGCAGCATAAGGAACAGAGCTGCTTTGAGGATACTGATCAAGTACTTTCTGATATTCGCCAATGGCTTCCTTGTAATACTTCAGTTGCTTTTCTGGAACCGCTCTGCAGGCAATTGCCAGCTGGTCAAATGTTCCGCCGATTTTGTTCTGGACACTGGGGGGCTTTTTGAAGTCTTCCAGGTAAGCTGTGTCGGCAAAACCTGTTATCTGTCTGCGATATGCTTCAATCCCCTGCAGATAATAGTCTTCCTGTTTTTCGACCGGCAGGTTCAGGCGTGCCAGGTATATGGAACACACTCCCCCAATTTCATACCACACGCTCTGCATGATGTACGGATCATCGGACATGGATTTGACTTCATTCAGATATTTCAGCGCATCCAGGTAAGTAACCTCTGTTTGCGGAAGGTAATTCGGAGCTATGAAAACATGCAGGCCTGAATTGAACGATAATCGCTTGTATGGGTCGGTGGCATCGTTGAGAATGCTTTTTTTATATGCGTCAACGGCATTGCTGAATTCTCTGAGCTTTTCATGGCACCCGGCGATGTGGTAGTAGCATCCGTTCCGAGCGGCGTAAGCACTGTTCATGCTAATCACTTTATAGTAAAGGGTGATGGCCTGGTTGTAGTTACCGTTCGATTCCGCGCTCCGAGCATCGCTGAAAACGCTTTCCGGTGTTTCGGAGCCCTTTGCGGTTTTTGAGCCGCCAAGCCGGTTGTTGAGCCAGGTGTAAAACTGCAAATGCCTTTCGCGTAAAATTCACTGATTCGGTGTATTCCGCACTGTCGCCTGAGTGCATGAATTCCTCAAGTGCGGTGGCGTGCATGCCGACAATATACAGCCCCAGCCTGTTGATCAGGTCCTTCAGACTCAGGCTGGATTCGCTGAAGCTGACAGTCGCCGACTGAGACTGCGAGATGACATCTCTGATGACCGCATGATAATCGTATGTGCGGTTTTTTATGCCTGCCTGGGAAAGGCATTCCTCAATTTTTAACGCCAGTATCGAAAAACCGTTCTTCTCGTTCTCTGAAGACCTGCGGAAAACTTCCACGAATTCCCGGAAATATCCGTCCTTTTTCTCTTTCAATCCGTCAACAATCAATTCAGCAAGTGATGCCGATTTTCTTTCGATCTCGTCTAAGGAATGCGTGTAAACCTGCTCGACTGCTTCAGCGTCTGTGGTAGAGGAAATGCTGTGGGACAGGTGATAAATCCAGAGGGAGGTATTGATCAGCGCCTTGATAGACCCTAATGTTGGGGCGAACAATTGTTCGCCCGAATCCCGGGCGTACCGGTAATCGGTAATGGGTAATTGGTGATTGGTGATAGGGGGTAAATCCCCTGTAGGGGCGGGCCTCAGTGCCCGCCCGAAATCATGTGACGGGGACAGGTTGTGGCTGGGGTAATAGGATTTGGGAACAACCAGTCCCCGGGCGTCAGGCATATAACCATGGGGGGGAACGATATCCGATGCACTTAAAAATGCAGTGAATGCCAGAGAAACAATAATCAATGTAGCAGAAAAAGAAAATTTCATTGAGCCTCCCTTTTTCGTACAAATCAATTGTACCTGCCACAAGATGGCAGTCAAGTTACAAATTGTTACAATTCAGGGATAAAGTCTCCGGGAAAAGTCAGTTTCATGACAAACATTGATTTTTCTTCCGGTTTCAGGCACAATATCTGTATCAATTTCAGATCATGGAGGAGCCATGTCCGTTCTGAAACCCTTTCGCGGCTTGAGACCAGCCAGAGAGCTTGTTTCCAAAGTAGCAGTATTGCCGTACGATGTTCTCAGTTCAGATGAAGCCCGTCAGAAAGCCTCAGGAAACCCGATCAGTTTTTTTCATGTCACTAAACCCGAGATCGATCTCGATCCGGGCATCAACCTGTATAGCGACATTGTGTATGAAACCGGGAAGAACAATTTTCTTCGTCTGATCAAGGAAGGTGTTTTTGTTCAGGATAAGGAAGAATACCTTTACATCTATCGGCAGAAGATGGGTGCTCATGCCCAAACCGGCATTCTCGGGTGCGCTTCAGTGGACGATTACTCGAAAGATATCATCAAGAAACATGAACTTACCCGTAAAGACAAGGAAGATGACCGCACGCGCCATGTGCGCGAGATGGACGCCAATGCCGGCCCGGTTTTTCTCACTTACAGGGCTGAACGGGAAATCGATGCTGTTGTCGATGAATTTGTCCGGAAGAACAGCCCTGAATACGATTTCACAGCTGAAGACGGTATTGAACATGTACTATGGGTGATCAGGGACAAATCGGTTATCCGCAGCCTGAGCGGACTTTTCGCTGAAAAAGTTCCGGTCCTTTATGTGGCTGACGGGCACCACCGCGCAGCCTCAGCTGCCAGAGTCGGCATGGAAAAAAGGCAAAAAACTCCGGACTACAGCGGGCATGAGGAATTCAATTTTTTCCTGGCGGTCTATTTTCCCCACGACCAGCTGAAAATCCTGGATTACAACCGGGTAGTCAAAGACCTTAACGGCCTCACCCCCGATGTTTTCATGGCAGAAATCGGGAAGAAATTCCGCTTAGAAAATCTTCCGGCCGGCAGGGAACCCTTTCGCCCGGATCAGCCCCATACCTTTGGAATGTTTCTTGAAGGCAGCTGGCATAAGCTGACTGCCATTGAAGGCAACTGGAAGAACGATGACCCTGTGGAATCTCTGGATGTATCGATCCTGCTTACGAACCTGCTGGACCCGATCCTTGGCATTCGCGATCCGCGCACTGACAAACGGATTGACTTTATCGGCGGTATCCGCGGGACCGGGGAACTGGTAAAAGTGGTTAATGAAGGCCATTTTAAAGTGGCTTTCGCCATGTACCCCACCACTCTGGAAGAGCTGATGCGCATTGCCAACGCTGGAAAACTTATGCCGCCCAAGTCGACATGGTTCGAGCCGAAACTGAGGAGCGGTCTGGTAATCCATCTCCTGACTTGATATGACGGAGGATTCGATTGAGCCGACGCAAGCTTTATTTTGTCAAATACAACTGGAATGCTTTTTTTAAGAATCCAGGTTTCGATATTCCTGATGAGGTGCCGGTCCATATACGGCCCGGCCATGAGATTACCCTGCCTGATGTTGTCAATGGTTTCCTGCATTTAGTCGAAAAGTCGCTCAGGCTTGATTATCTGAACCGATTCGGTGATTTTGTCATCAATCTGACATTGAATTACTCAGACGCGATTGTTGCGCAGACCACCCCTGAGGAGGCTCTTGCACTTCTGAAGAAGATCCGCCGTTTTTATTCGAATTCCGGTCTGTTGAACCTGAAGATTTCTCAGTACTATTTCGAAGCCGGTTTTCCCAGGGAGGCCGGGAAGTATATACGCCGCGCTATGACTTTAGAACCCGATTCTTCGGCGTACCACACATTTGCCGGAATTATCGATGCAGCCACCGGGCATCAGGGAAGAGCTGAGAAGCACTGGCTGAAAGCTGTCAATCTGGACAGCGGATATCGCAAGGCGTGGCTTAACATCACTAATCTTTATAATTTCGAAAACCGTTTCAGCAAAAATCTTGAGCTTCTTAAGAAAAACCCGCATCTGATCGATTTTCCGGAAATCGCCAATCAGCTGGGAATTTCACTGGCTTCGCTCGGACATTTTAAAAAGGCTATTGTTTTTCTGGAAAAGGCCAAGAAAGACAGTGAAATCGAGGTCCCGTATCTGGATTTCAATCTGGCTCAAGCCTATATGGATTCCAGACAGTGGAAGAAAGCCATGGATCTTTACCAGGATATTTACCGGAGAGTCAAGAGCGACAATACCCGGGAGACCCTGGAAGAGAGGATCAATTTTCTTAACGATCAACTGAAAGGCCGTGAGCAGCCCAAGGTCAACAAGGAAGCCGGATTGTCATTCGCCCAGATCGCCAAGGAAGAGGAATTCTACCTGCAGATCATGAAGAACATTGAAAAGCTGAAGCGCGAAGCTGAAGAAAATCCGGATAATCCCTGGGTATATTATAACCTTGGCAATATGTTCGCCCAGCTTGGCAAGTTCGAGGAAGCGGCTGAGCAGTTCAGAAAATCACTTGAAAAGTACGAAGAAAACACCTTGGTCTGGCATACTCTGGGACTGGTTTACCTGGAACTGGGTAAGACTGATCTGGGTCTGGAAGCTATCCGGCGTGCTGTTATCTGCCGGCCCAATGATGAGACCGAATCTATTTATCAGCAGATGAACTTTAATGTCAGCCTGCCTTACTTCAATCTCGGAGACATTTACATCAGCAAGAAAAAGTTTGATGAAGCGGTTAAAGCCTTTGAAAAAGGTATTGAGATCGATGCCCGCTCTTTTCTTGCGCATTACAAACTCGGAACATTGATGGAGAGAAAAAAGAAGCTGGATCGGGCCGAGGAATCTTATCATAAGGCTTTGATCCTTAATGAAAGCTTTTTCCCGGTTTATATCGACCTGGCAAGACTGCTCATCAAAACAGGCAGGAAATCTGAAGGGACTATGCTTTTGAGAAAGCTTCTGGCATTAGCTCCGAACAGCGAAGAGGCCAGAGCTGCAGCGAGGATTTTAAAACGCCATGGGTGATCCATTCAATTTTTTCAACAAGTTTCTCAACTATGTGATTTCATTGTGCATCCTGTTTCTCAGCTATTACTTTTCCATTGCTTTCTCTGAGGTGCTGCGCGCAAGGGAAGTGCTCCTGGTAGTGCCGTTTATGGCTATGATCGCTTTAACCAAGGACAAGTACATCGGGATTCAGGTTGTGCTCCAAATCTTGATTTTAGTGGTTTATGCCGTGATAAGGCAGATCTTTGACATGGGTGAATTCGAAGATCTGGCAGTGCTGTTCACTGGATTTTTGGAGAGCATCATGTTGTATCTGGGACGATTTGTCAAGTATCTGGGCCGTAATATGGCTGTTCCTGTAGTCCAGGAAGGCATGATTTACAGCTTCATCTTCCTTTGTGTGCAGCTGTCAGGCAGTTTTTTAAAGCTCGACCGGAGGCGCAAATAATCTGTGTCGAACACTACAGGCAGATAAATGTTTCGCGCTCAGGGCAATGATGTTCTTTTTGACCTGCAGGTCAAGCCTGATTCCAACCGTGTGACTATCAAGGTCAAAAAAGGCATTGTTCAACTCTCAGTAACTAAGCCACCTGTGCATAACCAGGCTAACCGCGAGATTGTCAAGGAGCTGACCGATTTTTTTGCATCTGTTGTGGATATCGAAAAGAGCCTTCCGGGATATCGCAAACTGATCAGGGTAAAAAATATGACTATGGATGAAGTTAAAGCCAGGCTGGGGATGAACAAATGATCAGCGTGGTTGCGGTTGTTCCTGCTGCCGGATTCGGCAGAAGGCTGGGGACTGCTACTAACAAACAGTTTTTAAAGCTCGGAGGCGTGCCGATTTCGATCTTTACTATGCGCAGGCTGGCTGCTGTTTCTGAAATTGACGCAGTTTTACCTGTGATCAGGCCGGATGAAATCGATCTTTTTTTGGAAAAAATTCTTTCACACTATCCGGTTGATAAGCTCATGAAGCCTGTCCCCGGCGGACCTGAGCGCCAGGATTCCGTTTACAACGCACTGAAGAGCATGGACTGCGATCCTGAAATTGTGCTGATTCATGACGGGGTGCGGCCTTTTTTTCGAGCGTCCGATGCAGTTGAGTGCATCAGGATTGCCCGGGAGTGCGGAGGGGCAGCTGTAGCTTTGCAGGCGGTCGATACAGTCAGGCGCGGTTCCAGTGAAGTATTTGGAGAGACCCTGGATCGCACCGGGATTTATCTGATGCAAACCCCTCAGGTGTTTCGCTTTCGTCCATTACTGACAGCATATGAAAAATTGCGCGGCAGAGGATTGAAAGTGACTGACGATGTAGCCGTTTATGAATCTGACGGAGGCCGGGTCAGGATTGTGGCCGGATCGCGGTTCAATTTCAAGATCACCACTCCTGAAGATTTATATTTAGCGCGTCAGGTGAAGAAATATGGCCGTTTTTGAGGCTCCGGCAAAAATCAATCTGTTCCTGGATATCATCGGGCGCAGGCCTGACGGATACCATGAGATAAGCACTCTGATGCAAAAGCTGGAATTGAGCGATCTGCTGGAAATTGAGGAATCCAGGTCGTTTTCCCTTGAGATCGATGACCCTGGCTTAGCTCTGGAAGGGGAAACCAATCTTGTTACTCGTGTATACCGGAGCCTTAAGAATATGGGAAAGAACCTGCCGGAATTTAGAATCAGGCTGGTCAAGCGTATTCCTCATGGCGCGGGACTGGGTGGAGGATCTGCCGATGCCGGTGTTTTTTTCGCGTATCTGGAGAAGAGACATGGCCCGTTTTTTTCCGGCAGAGAGAGGATGGAGTTTCTAAGGAAAATCGGAGCTGATGTGGCATTTTTCGCTGATGATCCGTGCACGGCTCTGGCCGAGGGAGTCGGAGAGCGGCTTACTCCAATGGAAATGAAGCGGGGCTTTGAGATATTGATTTTGAAACCCGACTTCTCCCTGCCGACAGCCGGGGTTTACCGGGAGCTTAGGCTTGAACCGGTTCCGGACGCTGATGTCAGGATGCTGCTACTGGGGCTGAACACCGGAGATTTTACCCTGATCAATGGCAACCTATACAATGAACTCGAGGCTCCGGCCCTATCTCTGCGGCCTGAAATGAAGGACTTTCGCAATATGCTGTCAGATATGTGTTCAGGACCGGTGCTGATGAGCGGTTCAGGCAGTGCCCTGTTTGGATTTCGGCCGCACTCAGGTGCGGAAAGCGGAACATGCGAAGGTGGACAGTTGATTCGTACGAGGTTCAGAGGGGAGAGTTCGAATAATGAATGATGAATTTTTAATTTTGAATGAAAGAATCGGGAAATCTGTTTCCATTCAAAATTCAAAATTTAACATTAACCATTTTTTAGTGACATCCACCGATTCCCAACCGGCAAGGCATTGAATATGAGGTTCTCATGAAGATACTGGAAGTTGTCAAGCTGTTTTACCCTCCTGAACTCGGCGGTGTTGAGGTTTTCACTGCTGAGATCTGCCGCGAGCTGTCGAAAAATCATCAGATCACAGCCCTGTGCGCGGCGCATGAGCCTGAAAGCCGTGTCGATCACTACAACCATTACGCTGTATACCGGGCGGCCAGCATTTGCCGGGTGTTTTCCACAGCCATAGCACCTGGCGCAGGAGCGCTTCTACGCACTTTCGCCGGACAATCGGATGTAATTCATTTTCACATGCCTAATCCGGTTTTCAACCTGGCCATGTTTCCGCACTTTCCCGATGTGCCGGTTGTTGTTCACTGGCACAGCGATATTGTCAGGCAGTGGTACTTGATGCCTCTTTACCGGCCGCTGCAGGACTGGCTTTTGCGGAGGGCCTCCACAATAGTGGCCACCAGTCCGGCCTATATGGAAAGCTCGACGGACCTGAGAAGATTTCATGACAAATGTGTGGCTGTGCCGCTTGGTATCAATCCGGACAAGTTTATTGAGAACCCGGAGATGGAAAAGGCGATCCGTTCAAAGTATGGGAACCGGCCGATTATATTCTCACTCGGCAGGCTGATCCCTTACAAGGGCTACCCGCATCTGGTGCGCGCTGCGAAACGGCTTGATGCCAATGTGCTGATCGCTGGAGAGGGCTGGATGCGTCCTGAACTGGAACGGTTGATCCTTGAAGAGGGGGTGTCTGACAAGGTACACCTTCTTGGCAGAGTTGAGCAGAAAGATGTGGCAGCCTTTTACCGTGCCTGCGATGTGTTTGTGCTGCCTTCGATCACCAGGAATGAGGCATTCGGCATTGTGCAGATGGAGGCCATGTATTTCGGCAAACCTGTGGTTTGTACCAGCATTCCCGGTTCAGGCACTGCCTGGGTTAATCAGACAGGTGTGACTGGAATCGTAGTACCGCCCGGAGATGAGTCAGCTCTGGCAGGAGCCTTGAACGAGTTGTGTACCAATCAATCCATGCGCGATGATTTCGGCCGCAGTGCACGCAGGAGGTTTGACGAGCAGTTTCATATCTCGCGGACCGGAGCTGCGTTGACTGGGTTGTTTAAGCGGGCTGCCGGTAAGGTATAATAGTAGGGGCGAATCTATGTATTCGCCCGATATTGGACGGGGACAGGCCGTATCTTAGGCTGAGGGATTTGGGAACGACCAGTCCCCGATTGCCTGTCGGGCGTCTTGATACGAATCATCAATTTTTCTTCAGAACCACGCGGGCGGGAAATTCCTGTCCCTTGTGAAAGAAGCGGAACCAGACCAGCACCTTTTTTCCCGGCAGATCTATGTATTCGTCAGGCTCTTCAGACATGCTTTCCACAATGCAGCCCTCAGGCAGGCACAGCAGAAAGGCGTGGGGACGGCATGTGCTGACCGGATATTTCTGCATAGTCAGCGTGAGCCTGCCGTTTTCCCATCCGGCCGTATCCTGGGTGTCGAACTCAGCGCACAGGAAACAGGCCTCGCCACTCTTCACCGGGGTGGTGTGCCGCACTGTGGCCACGAAGCGGCCATACCTGGAGGGACACTTTTTGTAGCCGGTCTCCAGGATATTGCCCATGTGGTCCGTGAAGGGTGTGTACGGGACACTGGCCAGCACTATGTGCCGCTCGGATTCCTCATCGAAATGTGAATTGTAGTCTGCGTAAATCCTGGCCAGGCACGGGTTCAGGTCTTTGTCCAGTTCCACGCATGTCACTATGCCGTAAGTAAAGTACTTGATGAAGACCCTGCGGTTCAGTCGTCCGGTGCAGACTTTTTTCGCGTGCCCCTTCGCCAGTTCCATGAACTGCGGGCTCATCCCTTCGGCAGTGAGCCTTGAGAGATCGAACCCCTCAACATGGGAGTGGATGTCTTCGACCTTCTTGAAGTGCCACTCAGGCCCCAGATTGCAGGCGATAGTGAAATTGCGCTCAGCTTTTTCCGCATCGCCGAGTTCGTTGAATGTTTTGTAAAGGGCATAGTACAGTGAAGACTTGAAGGAAGGAGTCCGCACCAGGCCGATGGCCCGGCGCAGCAGGTCGGCAGCCTGTTCCAGGCGATCGGTGGCCAGGCAGAGCCGCGCTTTGTAGAACACAGCCCAGTCCAGGGACGGATCGTCTGAGAGCAGCCGGTCGATGAGCAGGTCGGCACGGGCGTATTCTCCGGTGTAAAGATACTGCTGGATCATGAGCAGGCTCAGGTTATGAAGATCAGGATGCCTGCCGATTCTTTCCTCGAGCAGGGCTGCGGCTTTTTCAGTTTCGCCGAGAATGCCGTAAATTTCAGCCATGCCGAGATAGGCGGCGTTCCAGTCCGGGTGACGCCGGATGATTACCGACATGTAGTCCAGGCATTCGGCGAAATGCGCTCCGGGCTCGGAAAGCATGAACATGAACCAGAGCATGCCCATGTCGTCCGGGCACTGATTGCGGTAAGTCCCGGCCAGTTTCAGCGCAGGCTTGAGACTGCCCTCAAGTGACAGTTCCAGCACGCTTAGCTTAAGCAGTTCAAGTTCCGAAAGCCCCTCTGACGCGGACTTGAGCGCTGGAAGCTTTTCGCGCAGAAGCCGCATTTCTCCCATGGTGGAATAAACGCAGTAGAGCAGAATGTAAGCGTCTACGAGTGAGTGGTCGAGTTCTATGGCCTGAACGAGCTTTTCCATGGCTTCGTAATACTTGAAGTCGATGTAGTAATCAGTCTCCGCTTCCCTGAGCAATGAAACTGCGGCGCTCCTGTTTTCACCAGAACCGATGACAGGCGAGATATGCGCCTTTTCCGTCGCGCGGCTGAGAGTGGGAACGGCCGGACGCTCTTCCTGCCTGAAACCGAAGCTGCGGAAAAATTTGACGATCCCGTCAAAAACCGGCAGAACCTGCTCGCTCACGCGGATGTCGTCAGCCAGTTCAGCGCCGGTGACATAGCGTTTTTTCTGTTCATGGGAAAGGCAGCGCATGATGACGCGGTTCACGCTTGCGCTGAGATCCTGGTTCAGTTTCTGCGGATCCGGAAAATCGGACTGAGTGATGCCTCTGACGAGAGAAGCGGTGTCCTCTTCCTCAACCGGCCTGTGCAGAGTGACC
>JAQTRI010000089.1 GCA_028711905.1 Candidatus Wallbacteria bacterium
ACCTTTGCAGGCAGTGTCTGGCTCACAGGCGGTACCTTTACAGCCACTTCTTCCACTACTGAGGTCACAGGCACAGGTGGTACCTGGTCTAAGGAAGTGGCTGCCACTTTTACGCACAATTCCGGCAAGTTCGCAGTGGCTGGAAGCAGCGCTACCACCTTCCACATCCGCGGCAACAACTCGTTCAACATCTTCAAATGCCAGGTCGGGAACAAGACCATCACCTTTGATAAAACTGAAACCAATACCATAGCCAATCTGCAGCTGCAGGGCGGCTTCGGCACCAACCTGATCAAGATCCAGTCCGAAACCAATGGTGTGAGTGCTCCGATCAATGTGGCGTCCAGCACTGTTTCCTATGTTTCGGTCAAGGATTCGAACAACTCAGGAGCCATGATCAATGCACCGAATTCCACGAGTCTGGGCAACAACACAGGCTGGAGCTTCGGCTCAGTCGTGTGGAACGGCACCACATCCATGTGGAGCGCAGGTTCGAACTGGAGCATGGGTACGGTGCCCTCGTCATACGACTCCGTGGAGATAGCTGTCGCTTCATATTATCCTGTGCTGAGCACCGCCGTGACAGTCGAAAGACTGAAAATCAGTTCCGGAGCCAGACTGAGCGCAGCAGGATACCCGGTCACAGTCAATGCCGGCACAGCAGGGTTCTACAATTACGGCACACTGGAGATCCAGGGCGGGGAAACCATCACCCAGCCGACCCTGCAGCCAGGATCCAAAGTCAGGTATGTCGGCAGCGGCGTGTTCGATGGACCGATTAAAAACTGGAATTACAGAAATCTTCAGATTGCAGGCACTGCGGGCGAGATCTTCAGGCTGCCGGCAGCCATGACCATTGCCGAATCACTGGACATCACGAACAGCATTTTTAATACCAACAACGGCCCGGATTACGGCCTGACTGTCAACGGCCCGGCTACTGTCTCCGGCACTTTGACTCCCAACTCATCGCCTCTGACTTTTAACAGCACTTTCAACTGCTCAGGCACTGTCACAGGCGGATCAGGCGCGCACATCTTCAAGGGCAACTGGACCAACACCGGCACATATACAGCTACCATGGGCAACACTGAACTCAACGGGCCTGTGGTCTGGTATCAGAACGGGGTATCTTTCAACCACGGCAACGGAACCTTTCTGGCGTCCGGCGCAGGCACGCTGGAAATCCAGGGCACTTCAACTTTCAAGCATTTCCTCTGCACGACCGGAGGCAAGACCCTGCGCTTCCAGATGGGACAGACCCAATACTGCACAGGCACTTTCACAGTAACAGGCGCAGCCAACAACCTGGTGCGGTTCAGAAGCACAGGCGCCGGTTACTATACAATCAGCTTTGACAGCGGTTCTCCGACCGTGACATACGCGGACATCCAGTACTGCACTGCTCAGACCAGCGCAGGCACTGCCAATACCTCGAAAGACTCAGGCGACAACACCAACTGGACCTTCACACCCAACACCCTGACCTGGGACGGATCAGCAGATGCGAGCTGGCTCAATCCAGCCAACTGGAACGAGGGTTATGTCCCGAACACCACAGACAATATAATCATCGCCAATGCCGGTTCACAGCCTGCCACGCTCGGTTCCTATACCACTGTAGCCAGCCTGACGATCAATGCCGGTGCCACTATGCACCTGAGCGGGAGCGGACTCGCAGTCAGCGGAGTTTTCTCCAACAACGGCACATTGCAGCTGTTCGGTGACGAGTCTCCGATGTCTTTCACCATGGATTCTGACAGCGGTCTGGCGAGATTCGTCAAAGCCACAGGTACGGCCAATATTCCCGCCACATTCGCCAATGTCTACGATGTGGAGTTCGCCTCCACTGGCTCAGCCACATTTCAGCTGACCTCTTCCATCACAGTCAACAACAGCCTGACAGTGGCCTCAGGCAGCACTTTTTCTCCCATGGCCGGCAACATTACTCTGGCTGCCGGAAAAACCGTGACCAACAACGGCACCTGGGTCATACCCACAGCCGGCACATTCTCCTGCGATGGCAGCGCCTCGTTCGCAGGCAGCGTGGGTATCAAATTCTGGAACCTCTCCTGCACGGCAGTTGGCAGCACTTTAACCTTCCAGGCCAACCAGACTTATGAATTCGACGGCACCCTGACCTTGGACGGCGCGGCTGACAACCTGATTGTCCTGCGTTCCTCTTCAGCCGGACAGCAGTATACCCTGAACAATTTCGGCAACAGTGAAGCTGTTGACCATGTGGATGTGCAGGACTGCATTGTCACAGGCAATGACATTACAGCCACCTTGAGCCGCAACAACGGCAACAACGATATTGCCACCAGCCCCTGCTGGGTGTTTACAACCTCAGCTCTGTCTTGGGACGGGTCAGCATCAACAGACTGGAACACAGGCGCTAACTGGAGCGAGGGCTATGTGCCGAACGAGGGAGACAATGTAACGATCGCAGCTGTAGCCAACAGCGCCATTCTGGCAGCAGCCACCACAGTCAACGATCTGACGATCAATGCGCACGCCACAATGAAATCAGCAGGCAACAACCTGACCCTGTCAGGCACTTTCGCCAACAACGGCACTCTGGAAGTTTACGGCGACGAAACCACTCTGTCCCTGACCAATGATACGGATTCAGGCAAGATCCGATTCGTAAAGGATACAGGCACAATCAACATTCCGGAATTCGGCGCATACTTTAATGTGGAATTCGCGTCCACCAGCAATGCAGTCTTCCAGTTGCCGGGAAACATCAATGTCAGCGGCACAATGGAAGTGACGACAGGCACATTCAATCCGAACAACAAGGACATCACTCTGGCCGATGGCGCAAAGGTGATCAACAGCTCCACCTGGACCGCACCGACAGCAGGCACATTCACCTGCTCAGGCAACACCACTTTCAGCGGCAGCAGCGGTATTTCATTCTACAATTTCACCTGCATCAGCCCTGGGAAAACCCTGACCTTCACAGCAGGCGCCACATATAATTTCACAGGTGTTCTGACCCTCTCAGGCGCGACAGGGAGCAAGCTCAATATCGTCAGTTCAGCACCGGACGGTGCAGCCGGCAGCCATGTCATTTTCAACGATACAGGCACTGAAAGTGTGGTGTATGTGGATGTCAATGATGTGGTTTGCACTGCCATCGACAATGTGCTGGGCGCAGAAACAGCACCTGAAAGCACAGGCTGGAACTTCATCACAGCTATTGTGTGGAGTGGGGCTTCCAGCAATGTGTGGAGCACCACCGCCAACTGGATTGGCGGAGTCGTACCTGCCAACGGGTCCAATGCCCTGATCGTGTTCGCTCCCAACCAGCCGGTACTGGACATGGACCTGATCAGCGTAGACAGCCCGGATGCACTTACAGTCAGTTCCGGTGCCACACTCAGCCTGAACGGCCATCAGATTGACACAGTCAACAACAGCTTCAGCAATTCAGGCACAATCGAACTGTTTGGCTCAGAAATAGTAACTGACACGCCGACCAATAACCCTGGTTCGAATGTCTTGTACATCGGCAGCACTGGTGGCAATGACTCGATCAATATCCAGACCTGGACCTACCGCAACCTGATCCTGGACGCAACTGCAGGCACTGATACCTTCACACTTCAGGCACCCCTGCAGGTGAAAGAAGACCTGAACATCGCAGACGCGATACTGAACACCAGCGCTGCCAACAGCTATGCTCTCAGCGTATCAGGAGAGACGACTATTGACTCCACCGGTAATCTGACTGGGAACAACTCGACACTGGCTTTTGCCGGCATTGTCACTTCTGCAGGTGCTATCAGCGGGGGCAGCGGCACACAGACTTTCCACAGTGACTTTTCCATGGCAGCCGGCACTTTCATCGGCGGTTCCAACACCAATACCTTTGCAGGGAATATCACTATCACAGGCGGCGCTTTCACTGCCACAAGCAACACTATGCAGCTGACAGGCACCGGGGTGACTTTGGAAGTGGCAGACGCAGCCACATTCACGCACAACACCGGCACCATTACAGTATCTGGAAGCGGAATCACTGCTTTTACAGGAGTGCTTTCAGGTTCAGACGCGCTGAACAATCTTTCCTGCGTTGCAGCAGGCAAAAACCTGCTCTTTAAAAATGGTACAGCCTTCGACATTGCAGGCACCCTGTCCTTGACAGGTGCGTCAGGCAACTTGATCTATATGCGCAGCACAGTCACTGGATCGGCTTTTACCCTCAATTTCACAGGCGCTCCCCAGTCAGTCTCGTACTGCGACATCAGGGACTGCACAGCAGGCACGAACAGCGGCACTGCCAACACCTCACGCAACTCAGGCAACAACACCAACTGGTCGTTCGGAAACATCACATGGGACGGATCTGCATCAACCGCATGGAACACAGGGGACAACTGGGACATCGGCGTAGTACCTGCACCATCCGACAAAGTGGTCATTCTCAGCACAGCCAACCAGCCGGTGCTCGGAAGCAGTACCACAGTGTATGACCTGAACCTGTTTGATTCCAGCACCAGCCTGATCACTCAGGGCTATAATCTGACTGTCTCCAACATCTTTATCAACAGCGGCAACCTGCAGGTGCAGGGAACTGAAACCATCAGCGCACCTGTGAACATGCCCGGTTCAAAGGTGATTTATACAGGAACAGGCGCGACTGACGACATCGTGATGTACAATTGGAATTACAAGCGCCTGAAGATCAACGGCGGGGTGCCGGATATATTCCGTCTCGCAGCCAATACTGTGCTCGGCTCTGTGGAAGTGGCCGGAGGCATACTTAACACCAGGAGCGCGGCCACTGACCGTACCCTGCAGGTCACTCTGGAAATACTGGTCGGAGCCCAGGGCCAGATCGTATCCAATGCGTCCAGCCTGACAATTGACGGGCCGTTCACAAACTCCGGGGCATTCATCGGAGGTACAGGCACACACACTTTCAACTCTTACTGGACAAATACAGGCACTTATACAGCCTCAAGCGGAAGCACGATCATGAACGGCAATCCCAACATCGACAACAGCGGCTCGTTCATCCACAACAGCGGCACAGTGAGCCTGACCGGCGCTGCATCCACCATCTTCCAGGGGTCCACGGCCTTCAATAATTTCACCTGCACTGCAGCAGGAAAAATCCTGACTTTTACAGCCGGTTCCACCCAGACAATCAACGGCACCCTGACCATCACAGGTGCGGCAGGCAATCTGATCCAGCTCAGAAGCGGAAGCGCAGGAGTAGTGTACACCTTCGATTTTCCGAACGGGCCGCAGACAGTGACTTATGCAAGCGTCTGGGACTGCACTGCAGGCACCAACCCCGGTAATGCCACCAATTCGAAGAATCTGGGTAACAACACCAACTGGAATTTCGGCAGCATCGTCTGGGCCGGCACTACGAATACCAACTGGAGCATAGGCAGCAACTGGAGCTCAGGCGTTACACCAGGCCAGTATGACAGCGTGGAAATCGCCAATGCCGCCAATCAACCGGTTTTGTCAGGGCCTGTAACAGTGCAGGCCATGACCATCAACAGTGGATCAACTCTGAAATTGGCATTGCAGAATCTTTCAGTAACTAACGCTACCATCAATAGCGGTACAATTGAAATCAACGGAAGCGAAACTATTACCTTTTCCGGTGGCCTGACACAAAACACCGGTTCCAAGGTTATTTTTTCCGGTACCAACAATGCTGCAAGCGACACTTTCAACCTGCCTGCCTGGAATTACAGCGGCAGCTTGGTTTTCAATTGCGCAGAACCCACTGCGTTCAAGGATACTTTCCGCCTGCCCGCTGCCAACCTGACAATAGCCGAAACCCTGGAAGTGACGAACTGCACGCTCACCACTAACGATGGGGCTGTTGACAGAGACCTGACTGTTTCTGGCAGCACAGTCATTACCTCAGGAATTCTTCTCACAAATTCTTCGACCCTGACCTTCAACGGGCCTGTCAGCAACGACGGCACCATTGAAGCCACCTCAGGAAATCACATTTTCAACAGCACCTTCAGGAACGAAAACTCTATCGGAGTTTACAAGGGCGGATCTGGCGTCCATAGCTTCAATTCCACAACCTGGAACGGCAACGACTCAACTTTCAACTGCATGACCGGCACTTACACTTTTGCCGGGGACTTCACCAATCGCGGAACATTCACCGGGGGTACAGGCAACCATACTTTCCAGGGCAACTGGTACAATCTCTTTGCCCTTGGTAACTACACAGCCACCAGCGGATTGACCAAATTTACCAAAGCGCTTGGCTCGTTCAACAACGCCAATACTTTCAATCACGGCAATGGCACTGTGGAAGTGGACAATGGCGGTGGTAATTTCACGATCAGCGGCAACAACACTTTCTACAACCTCAAGTGCGACGATGGCGGCACAAACATCAACATTTCCAATGGCAGCATCCAGACCATTCAAGGCACTCTGACCCTGACCGGCGTATCCGGCAACATGATTTATCTGTGCTCAACAGGTCCAGGGGCTTATACCCTGGACTTCCCGAACGGGCCGCAAACCGTGACCTATGTTAACATGGAATACTGCATTGCAGGCACGAACACCGGAACAGCCAATCTGTCGCGCAACTCCGGCAACAACACCAACTGGAACTTCGGGCCTGTCACCTGGACCGGAGCCACTTCTACAGTCTGGAACACAGCAGCTAACTGGAACACAGGCCTGGCACCGACCCAGTACGACAATGCAGTGATTGCAGCAGCCGGGTTCCTGCCAGCCACCTTAGTCGGAGCTACCACGGTCACCAGCCTGACTGTCAACGTCAATGCCGCGCTCAACACTGCAGGACAGAACCTGACAGTCAGCAGCGGATTCACCAACAACGGTACTCTGGAAATCTCAGGCTTGGAAACCATCAGCGCACCCACTAACAACGCCGGTTCCAAAGTCACATACTTCGGCGGCTACTCAGGCCAGATCAAGAACTGGTCGTACAGAAACCTCAAGATCGCCGGTGGCGGCGGGGATGTTTATCGCCTGCCTGGCGCTAACCTGACAGTAGCTGAAAGCCTGGATGTTTCAGGAGGTACGCTCAACACCAATGACGGCGCTATAGACCGCGGCCTGACCGTCTTCGGCAGCACTGCACTTGCCGGCACACTGGCACCCAACAGTTCAAATCTGACTTTTAACGGCCCGTTCAATTGCTCAGGCACGGTCGGAACAGGCACAGGCCTGTATCTGTTCACAAACGATTTCACGCTCTCAGGCGGCACATTCAACGCCACATCCAATTACATGAAACTGTCCGGAGAGGTAACTTTCAACCATCTCGGCGGTTCGTTCATCGCCGGACCGGGCACAGTCGAGGCCTGCGGCACAGGCACTCTCGAGATTCTCGGCAATACGACCTTCAACAAATTCCAGTGCACCATTCCGGGCAAAACCCTGGCCCTGTCTTCAACCGGCAACCAGACCTTCACGGGTCTTTTCAAGTTGACAGGTGCGCAGGGCAATCCTGTGAACCTTGTTTCCACAGTACCAGGCACTCAGGCCGGCATTGTCGCCGGTACCAGCTCTGTGAATTATGTCCGTGTCAGGGATTCGGCCAACACCGGCACAGTAATCATCCCGCTTCTGTCCTCAAACCTGGGGAACAACACGGGCTGGAATTTCGGTTCAAGCATCAACACCTGGACCGGACTGGTCAACACTGCCTGGAGCACACCGGGCAACTGGAACATGGGCATCGTGCCCTCACAAGGGGACAATGTGGTGATCACAGGAACACAGCCTGCCATCCTTGCAGCCGACACCACAGTCAACCGCATTACAGTCGAAACCTCTGCGACTTTAGACCTCAACTCTCGCAACTTCACAGTCGCGTCCGGCTCATTTGTGAACAATGGAACAATTGAAGTGTTTGGCGGAACAACTGTGACGCCACCCGTACTCAATATGGGCTCTCTGGTCAGGTACACAGGCGGGGCAGGCTCGATCAATGCCTGGAACTACCAGGACCTGGAAATCAACGCCGGACTATCGGCAGCTGGAAACATTACGGTCAACAAGGACATCACAATCAGCAACGCCGGGTTCAGCTTCGGAACCAACACGCTCAACCTGTACGGCAATTTCAAGAATCCAGCCATCGGCAATTTCGGCGCAGCCACAATCAATTTCCTCGGAGCAGACACGACATCGGAAATCACGGGCACCTCCGGCATCGGCACGGTTACCTGCAGTGCCGGGGGCAAGACCTTAGTCTTCCCTGCCGAAACCGGCCAGAACATCGGAGTCATGAATCTGACTGGCGCTCCTGGCAGTTTGATCAAGATACTCTCCTCCACTCCTGGAGTACACGCACTCATCAATGTCACCGGCAGTTCGGTCAGCTATGTGGCAGTCAGGGATATGGACGCATCAGCAGGCAGCACGATCATGGCGGCTAATTCTTCAAACCTCGGCAACAACATCGGGTGGAACTTCGGGGCCAATACCTGGACCGGCAGTGTTGACAGCAACTGGGGAACAAACGCAAACTGGTCAAGCGGCGCAGTTCCGACCCAGTATGACAGCGCTCTGATCAGCGGGCTTGTTCCTGCAATTCTGTCAGCCGACACCACCATCAACCGCATCACAGTCGAGGCTTCATCAGTGCTGAATCTTTCTAACCGAATATTTACAGTCACTTCCGGATCGTTCGTTTCAAACGGCACGATCGAACTGTCCGCAGGCACCACAGTCACCACCCCGACTCTCAATCCAGGCTCTCTGGTCAAGTACACTGGCGGTGCGGGTGCCATCAACAACTGGAACTATAGAAATCTTTACATAAGTGCCGGATTGACTGCTGCATCCGACATAACAGTCAATGAAACCATTACAGTGGCAGTGGGAAGCGGCTTCAATTTCCAGGCCAACACACTTAATCTTTACGGTCATTTCAAAAACCCGGGGGCCGGCTACTTTGCGGACGCCACTGTTAACCTGCTCGGAGCAGATACCACTTCAGAAATTCAGGGTTCGACCAGTTTCGGAACTCTCGCCTGCTCAGCACCGGGCAAAAACCTGATTTTCCAGGTTAATAATGTCCAAACTATCAGCAACCTCACCCTCACAGGCGCTCCAGGTAATTTTATCGACATCCGCTCGTCTGTTCCCGGAACTTATGCCAGTATCAATGTCACTGGCAGCACAGTCAGCAGTGTGACAGTCAGGGACTCCAACGCATCAGGCGGAAACCCGATCGTGCCTACTAATTCCTCCAACCTCGGACACAACCTGAACTGGGATTTTTCGGGCAGCTACCTGACCTGGACAGGATCAGCAGACACAAACTGGTCTAACAGCGCAAACTGGGACATCGGGCTTGCTCCGGCTGCCAGCGATGAAGTGCTGATCACACCTGCAGCCAACAGACCTGAGCTTTCATCAGGCACGGTTGTCAAGGTCGCCACAGTTCAGACTGGAGCCACTCTCAACACAGCAGGATTCGGTTTTAATGTCACTGACGGCACACCGGCATTTGTCAATGCCGGAACTGTCGAAGTGTTTTCCGGAGCTGCAATGACCCAGCCGAACAGCCTTGCCGGATCTTTGATTTCCTACACAGGCGGAACAGGCGTTCTGTCCCCCTGGTCATACCGCAATCTGAAAATTGCCGGAGGCAGCCAGTCATTGAATGGAACGCTGATTATTCCTGAGACTTTGACGATTACAGGGGGAAGTTTAGACGCCGCAACTCACACCCTGGAAGTGACCGGGGCATTCGCCAACAGCGGCACTTTCACCGGCGGCAGCGGCCAGAACACCTATCGCAACGACTGGAGCAACTACGGCATATACACTGCTTCGTCAGGCACTACGCTGTTCACAGGAGAAGCAGTGTGTACCTTCGATGCCGGAGGCTCGTTCCTGCACAATTCCGGCGAAGTCAAAATCGGGGGCACAGGCACGACCGAGATTTTCGGAAGCCCAGTGTTCTGCGACTTCTTCTGCCGCACACCGGACAAAGGGCTTGAGTTCCAGTACGGCCAGACTGTAGAAGTGACAGGACATCTGGAGCTTGTGGGACAATACGGGCACACTATTGAGGTGGCCAGCTCACAGCCTGAGCAGATTTTTACCATCCAGACAGTCAATCCGTCCATTGTGCTGACCAGGCTCAAGTGCTGCTCCTTTGTTCCCCCTGTAACAGTCTTTTCCTGCGAGAATGGCGGTTACAACAGCGGGGTCAGCTTCGCATCCGGCATTCCGTGGGACGGAGATATTGACGGCAACTGGAATAATCCACTCAACTGGATAGCGGGTTTCGTGCCTGGAGCATCGGACAGGGTAGTAATTCTGCCCGGAGGCGCGCATCCGGTTTTCGCCGGACCGGTCAGCATCAGATCGCTTCTGATCAATTCCGGAACAACACTGGAAGCAGCCGGGTTCAATCTTTCGGTCCAGGAAAACCTCGGTAACAACGGTTCGCTCATTCTGCGCGGCAATGAGACTGTCTCCTCCGGCTCTGTTTCGCACAGTGCCGGGTCCAGAGTGGTCTACACAGGCGCGCCATCGCTCACTGACACTCTCAACATCCAGAACTGGGCATACAGAAACCTGTGGATCGCAGGCGAAGCTTCTGACGAGTTCCGCCTTCCGGTCAATGCCGCTGTCTTGGAAACCCTGGAGATCAGGGGTGGCAAGCTCGACTGCAACACGCATAATCTGACCGTGACAGGCAATATCCGGATCAATGCAGGAGCCATTCTCAACGCCTCCACAGGTAACATGACCATGAACGGGAATATGGCGTTTTTCAACAATTCAGGCACATTCCAGCACGGCAACGGCACATTCACGGCTGCCAGCACAGTCTCTCTCAACATCAACGGCACGAACACCTTCAACAAAATCGGCAGAGC
>JAQTRI010000489.1 GCA_028711905.1 Candidatus Wallbacteria bacterium
AATGGTTTTGACACCGAGTTCAGAACCGAGGACTTTACATCGAATGCTTCTGAAAGCCATGATTTTGCCGCCAATTATCGTGCCGCGCCCGGAATCGAGAATTACTGAACCCTGGGTACACACCCTGGACTGGATGATGGCCTCGCGGACTTCGATGTCCCCCAGACAGTTGATAACAGCGTTTTCCATGAAATCAGCGCTGATGCCGGAGTCGGAGGTAACTGTGCCTTTATTCCGCCCAAGAATGCCGTTACCGACCATAATGCTGCCTTTGGCAGTCAAAACTCCAGCGTAAACATTTTTCTTGACTTCAATCCCGCCTCCGGCATTAACCGTGAAATCATCGAGAACAGAGCCTTTAATCATCACACGGCCGGGAAATTCGATGTTACCGGTTGAAAGATCGACATTATTATCAATGTTGAGTACAGGCTCGACATTAACAAAAAAGTCTCTGATGTCTGCCATACCTGAGACTAAGGCTGTGACCAGAATTAAACCTTCCTGCTCAGAAGCTCTGACATTGTCGCCGAAATTAATCTCAGGCATAGATGCGGTTGTTGCAGGAACGATTGCACCCTTGACAGTAGTGCCGTCATTGCCTGGCCTGGCTGGTGTAATTTCCAGAAAAACAGTGTCTTTTTCCACAATGCTGCGCATGTGCTGCTCTCTGTAATCGACACGCTCACCGGCTCTTTGCCTGTTTTCTCTGGAGCATGTTTCGCGAAAGATCGGGGGCTGGTTTTCAGTCCTTGCAACTCCCCGGGCGATTATGACATCGGCAACAGCCATGCCTGATGCCGCATCATTTACAGCCTTGATTATGGATTCGTGGTCAATGCCGTAAACAATCGACAGCTGTCTTAAGCGTTCACTTATGTCGGCAAAGGTGAGAACCTTTCCCCTGCCTTCGGCAGGGATGATCGACAGGCATGCGCTGTATTCGTCTCTGCTGACAGTAACGGTGAAAGACGCATCAGTGCTGAGAAGATCATCTTTCAAATTTTCCAGGTCTTCAAGTGTGACTGGACGATTGTCCGTTGGGACCGGCATTCCATCGACTTCAGACAGGATCTTTTGCTCCTCTATGGAAAGAGACTGAAGATGGCGGGCGGTTTGCTTGATTAATCCCTGCAGTTTATCCTTCAACTCATTCCCCGAGCATAGTTTTTACAGCCTGGAGCAAATCGTTGATTTTTCCCGGTTTTTTAACTACGATAACTTGTGTAATGGAGAACTTCTGCGCAATGGTTTCCGGATGCACTAAAGCGCTGTAAATCACTAACTTGAGATCAGAAAGCTTACCGCGGTCTTCCATTTCACGAAGGATGTCTTCACCGGAAACCAGAGGCAGCATCAGATCCAGGATCAGAAGGTCAAACTGAATGGAATCAAGAGCTGCCAGAAAATCCCGGCCATTGGAAAAAGGCAGGCACTCATAACCATGACTCTGCAATGCATAGGAAAGCATTTCGACTATATCCGGGGTATCCTCGACCAGAGCAACAGTTTTCATGAATCCCCCACCATCGTTTTAAATAACATATCAAAAACTTTCTCTGATTTCCAGCTGGCTGATAATCTGATCTAAGGTAAACGGCTTGACAATATAGTCTGAACCTCCGGCCTGGATAGCCTCTTTTGCGCTTCCGGCATCACCGAGACCGGTCAGAAAGCAGATGCGGAGCCAGGGGTGTGACTTGCGGATCTCTCTGGCAGCTTCAATGCCCGACATGCCGGGCATGTTGATGTCTAAGAATACCAGGTCAATGTTGTCCTCCCGGCTGAGAATGTCGAGCGCTTCATAGGCACTGGCAGCGCAAAACAGGGTGTCCTGCCTGTCGCGGAAGATTCGTTTGAAAATGTCGGCTGTAGCCTCATTGTCGTCTGCCATCAGGACCCTGAGAGGCCCCTGATTCTGGACAGGCAGGGTGATTTCCAGAGAGAAAGATCGATCATCTGCGCTGACTCTGCAGGAGCCTTTGTGCAGGGTGATTATGTTGCGGATGATGTGCAGGCCCAGTCCCAGTCCGGAATGTATCCTGGTTGAGGTTTCTTCGACCTGGAAAAAAGGTTCGAATATGACATTCTGGTCAATGCCCGCGCAAGTGGTGCAGTCGTTTTTGATGGTGATGACCGGGCCGAGCCCGGGAGGTTCGGACAGTTGAACCTCTACTGTTCCTCCAGGAGTGCAGAATTTCACTGCATTGTCAAAAGCGTTGAAGAGCAGCCTGTAAAAAAGCCTCCTGTCGATGAAAACACTGCAGTTCCGGAAATTGCTTCTGTCAAAAGAAATACTCAACTGCCGGTCTTTGAATGAAGGACGGAACTTCTTCAGGACAAAGCTGATAAATCGGCACAGATCGGTTCTTTCAAAAACAGGGTCTGCTTCCCTGGATGAAGACTCGGCAGCCAGAATCAGATTATCGACTGTGTTCTGCAGTTTGAGGCAGTTGCTCTGCATGATCTGAAGCGGACGGGAGGGCTTCTGCTCCTGCCTGAGCATGTTCAGGTATCCGTAAATCACAGTCAGAGGGGTATTGATCTCGTGAGAAAGCAAGGCCAGAACATCCTGGCCGGATTTCTGGAACTGCTCTGAATCGGATGGAGTGTTGAAAACAATGAGCAGGGTTTCACGGGTCGGTTCAATGTTGCGCACAGCATGATAGGGGATATCGGTGAGCAGGCCTGAGAAGCGCTCCTGAGATTTGTTGCTGTTGAGATCTTCAAGCAGGGTTGAAATCCTGCTTCTGTCCGGCATTTGTTCCA
>JAQTRI010000490.1 GCA_028711905.1 Candidatus Wallbacteria bacterium
GCATTGACGGTGGAAAGATGGCAGCCATTTCCTATGACCCTGACCAGCACTCGTTAGAGGATATCAGGGACAAGATCAATGCTTCTGACTGCGGGGTCAAGGCTTCAACAGAAAAACACTTGAACTCCGACCTGAACCAGGTTTATTACAGCCTGAACCTGGAATCTGAAGTTTCGGGGCGTGAGATCGTCTTCACAGACCAGGACCAGACCACAAAGAAAATGTCCGCAGCCCCTCTTCCGGGAGTGGTCACAGCAGAACCTTTTACCAGTGTGGCCAATGCAGCGGCTTTTGGCGGCACTTCTCCCGGTGGAGTTGTAATCATCAATAACCAGGAATTCGAACTGGCTGATTACGCCACGATTGACGGTTTCATGAATGCCGTGAAAAACAATGACAGTGCCGGGGTGGGCGATATCTACTATGACAGCGCCACCCAGGGGTTTGTCATCGAAGCGTCCGTCGGTCGCAGCCTTGAAATGGAAGACAATGGGGCTCCGGGATTTTTCTCGGCTGCCGGAATTCAGACCCGTGGAAATCTGATGGAATCTCTTGGTGTAAGGAATTGGACCACTGGAAGCCTTGCTGTTGACCCGACAGCAGTGCTATCCAGCATCCCGGGAATCAGGGAGGGCTCGATCACGGTCAATGGAGAAGCCTTTCCCATGGATGTTAACACTGATTCCCTGTCCGACATTGTAGACCGGATTAATGCCGCTGATGTCGGGGTCAAGGCCTTTCTTCACGAAGTTCCTGCCGGAAGCGGAAGCGGGCAATATACTCTGATGATGAGATCTGAAAAACCCGGAGCAATCGAGCTTGAACAGCGCGGAGACCACTTCTTTTCCGCGCTGGGTATGATGGACGCCAATACAGGGACTCTGGCCGGGTTTCCGTCAGAAATATCCGATCCCCGCAAGATCCAGGTTTTTGACGCAGTCATTAATATCAGGGATCACCTGATGAACGGAGATGTTGGCAAACTGGGGAACGAAGATCTCTCCGCTCTGGACGGGGCTCTGGAGCAGATTCTCCAGTATCGCGCCAAAATGGGAGCCAGGGTCAACACCATGGACACCGCCCAGCAGAAACTGGCACAGGTCAAGACCAATACCCTCAACCTGCTGTCAACGGTTGAGGATGTGGATATTGCTGATACCATCATGAAGATGACGCTGCTGCAGAATGTGCACCAGGCTGCACTGTCTACAGGGTCTCAAATCATGTATACTTCGCTGGTGGATTTTCTGCGCTGAAAAAGTTAGAGGGTCGGCATGGAACTGAGAAAAATCGAGTTGAACATGAGCGAGATTTACAGTGAGATCGGGCTTAAGCCGCCGGGTGCGCTCGGTCATGAGGCTGCGGATAAAGGCCTGAGAGCAGCCGGCAGTTATACAGCCAAACAGGCTGCTCAGGGCGATCAGATGGCAGCTATACAGCATGGCGGGAACCGGATCGCTGCAATCGCTGCCTCTGAAAGTCGGGGAGAAACGCTTGCGCTCGGAGTGTCTGTAATGCCGACAAAGCTTGTGCACATGCAGGTAAGAAACAGTGACAGGATCGATATATTTGCCTGAAATAAGGTAAGGAGTTCCGGATGAAATACCAGACATCCCGTTTTGGAGAAATTGAGTACCGGGAAGATACTGTTATCGAATTCCCGGAGGGCATTATCGGGTTCGAGAAATTCCGGCGGTATGTCATTCTCGGCAATTCCGACGGCAGCATGTTCAGCTGGCTGCAGTCACTGGACCATCCGGACCTGGCCTTTGTCATTGTCAGTCCCTATGATTTCAAGAAAGATTTCATTCTGGAAATCGGAGACTCGGACAGCAGGTTTCTGGAAGCTGGAGAGGCTGGTTCCATTATCGTTTATTCCTTAGTCGTCATCCCTGAAAACCCGTCCAAAATGACTGCCAATCTTCAGGCCCCATTAGTGGTCAACAGCGTGAACCGCAGGGGCAGGCAGGTGATTTCCGGCAATCCGGACCACAGGATCAGGCATTACATTCTGGAAGAAATGAAAAAAAACTGTGCTGATGACGGTGAGAACTGATGCTGGTACTGACGCGAAAGAGAAACCAGTCGATTATGATCGGTGACGAGATCGAGATTGTAATTGTTGATGTCAAGAACGAGCAGGTGAAGATCGGAATCAAGGCCCCACGCAATGTTACTGTTCACCGGAAAGAGATTTACGAGGAGATCCAGGAGGAAAACAGGCTGGCCGCCAAGCCGGTGGTCGGAAGCCTTGATGATCTGAACAGGCTTCTCGGAAAACAGGGGAAGAAAAACTAAAGATTTTTTCCGGTTTGGTCGATTGGTACTATAGGAACAAGCTGAATAAGGACAAAAAAGTGTACGGCTGCAGGCGCGGGCTATCGTGTTAAGGCCGGAGTAAATGGCAAGGATGCCGAACAATGACAAGGAAGTTCATGTCTTCTTTTTATCAACATGCAACAAGGCAAATGCCGCATCTTCCGGAAAGGGTTTCTTTCTTTCCAGGACGAGCGGTTTTTTAATATTCTGACATTCAGTCAAGATCCAGGCTCCGTGAAAGGAGGTGAATAAAGCGGACCGCGGACTGGCTGGGAAAAAACGGGCACGGAGGCCCGGGGAAACAAACACGGAGGTATCGAACCATGTCAATGGGAATTATCAATCACAATGTCAGCGCAGTGAATGCACTGCGGACTCTGGAAATCACCAACAACGGAATGAACAAGAACCTGGAGCGCCTGTCTTCAGGACTGCGCATCAACC
>JAQTRI010000090.1 GCA_028711905.1 Candidatus Wallbacteria bacterium
CTTGGACAGCTCGCTTCTCAGGTTCCGGTAAAACGGCCGGATCAGCCTGATCACATAGGTGTGTTCCAGGATCGTCAGATAATTCTCCACTGTCTGCCGCGCGATCCGGCAGGTGTTGGCCAGCTCGGTCACATTGAGCAGTTGCCCGCTCTGAGCGGCTAAAGCCTCCAGCAGTTTATTGAATTTGCCGATGTCCCTGATGGCCGCCAGATCCCTGATGTCTTTCTTCAGATAGGTGTCGATGATCTGCTGCAAATACTTTTCTTTTGCTGAAGCGCTGGGCGTGAGCACGACCTTCGGATAACCTCCATAAAGCACATACTCACGGAACAGCTTTTTCAGTTCGTCAAGCTTTTTTTCCGAGGGATTGAGCAGGCTTTTCCTGGTGTGCGGGTACTCCTTGAAGGACAGAAATTCTTCGAAGCAGAGATTGAATATCTCAAATTCGACAGTGCGACCGGCTAAGGAATCCTTGAATTTGTTCCTGATGCCGAAACTCGAAGATCCGGACACGATCAGCTTGATGTTTTTATGGTGATCCGCCACCAGCTTAATAAAAGAAGATGGATTGGCCAGGTACTGGATCTCATCGATAAAAACACACACCCGCTTTTTCAGGTTCAAGCCTTCTTCCTCTATGTGATGCATAAAGTCCTGGACGCCGGCATCCAGAATCCTGACATACCTGGAGTCTTCAAGGTCGATGAAATGAACCTGTCCGCCGTTTTTTTTCAGATTGTCGGCCAGGTAGAGCATGATCGAAGTCTTGCCGACCTGCCGAGCGCCGTGCAGAACAATCACATCATCCGTATCTAAGTACTGGTTGATTTTGTCAATAACCAGGCGGGTATAGATCGTTTTTCGCATAGTTATACTTTACAATAAATATAATCTGCAGTAAAGTGTAATTTACTTTTATTTCGATTATTCATCAACCATGCTTACTTTTTTGTCATGATCAGCTGTATATCAGTATAGCAGGTGAAGTGGTAAGGGGTAAGGGGGATTATGAATTATGAATTTTTGATGTTGAATGATGAATTGGGCAGAACCGAACGGCGTTCACCCGATTGCTTGTGAAATTCCGTTCGTGGCTGTAAAATGGTGCCACCATCCACTATTTACCGGAGGTCACATGAAAGACAGAAAGTATCTGAAATCCCACGAATGGATCAAGCCGGACGGCCATGTCGGCATCAGCGATTTCGCCCAGAAAGAACTTGGAGACATCGTTTTCGTTGAACTGCCTGAAGTCGGCCGTTCAGTCAATAAAGGCGACAGCCTGGGCATGATCGAATCAGTCAAGGCCTCGTCGGAATTCTATTCCCCTGTTTCCGGAAAAGTCGCAACCATCAATGACAGTCTTACTGCCACACCGGAACTGGTCAACCAGCAGCCCTATGAAAACGGCTGGCTTGTACAGATCACACCATCAAATCCGGCTGAAATGAACGAACTGCTCGATTACGACACCTACGCAGCCTTGGCAGAAGCCGGAGGCCACTGATCATGGCCTACATCCCATTGACCGCATCCGACCGCGAGCAAATGCTCCGGAAAATCGGGGTCGCTTCTGTTGACGAGCTGTTCTCTGACATCCCGGAAGACCTGCGCCTGAAAAGCTTTGACTGGCTGCCGCCCTCTGACGAGCGTGAGACCCTGTCCATATTAAAAGGTCTGGCGGAAGCGAACCGCGCCGCAGCCGAAGCCCCGTGCTTTTTGGGGGCCGGAGCCTATGACCATTATATTCCTGCAGCTGTCGATGCCATCTGCTCGCGCAGCGAGTTCTATACAGCCTATACTCCCTATCAGCCGGAGGTATCTCAGGGCACGCTGCAGGCCATTTTCGAGTTCCAGTCCCTGATCTGCGCTCTCACAGGTCTTGCGGTTTCCAATGCCTCCATGTACGACGGTCCCAGCGCATTGGGCGAGGCAGTTCTGATCGCTTCATCATACACTAAGAAACAAAAGGTGCTGTACGCCGAATCACTCAGCCCGGTTTATCTGGCTGTGGTCCGCACCTATCTTGAGTCAGGCTCAATTGAGTTGATTCCTGTCAAAACCGCCAGAGACGGCAGGGTCGATCCATCAGACCTGTCTTCCAAACTCTCCGCTGACACAGCCTGCTTAGTCCTGCAGAACCCCAACTTTTTCGGAGTCATTGAGGACGGCGCTGCTCTCAAGAAAATCCTAGGTCCCACTATGCTCGTCGTTTGCGCTGATCCTAATTCATTAGGCCTGCTCGCTCCTCCAGGTTCCTATGGAGCCTCCATCTGCGTTGGCGACTGCCAGCCTCTGGGACTGCCCATGAGTTTTGGCGGTCCTTACGCCGGATACCTCGCGGTTTCAAATGATCTGATGCGCAAGCTGCCGGGCCGCATTGTCGGCCGCACAGTCGATTGTGACGGAAAAACCGGTTTTGTCCTGACCCTGCAGACCAGGGAACAGCACATCAAAAGGGAAAAAGCCACATCCAACATCTGCTCCAACCAGGCTCTCTGCGCCCTTCGCTCTACAATCTATATATGCCTCCTGGGAAAAACCGGGTTAAAAAATGTGTCCTGCGCCTGCTTGGATAAGGCTCACAGAATGGCTGAAGCAGCCTGCAAAAATAAAGGGTTCAGCCTGCGTTACACCTCCCCGTTTTACAAGGAATTCGTGCTTGACTGCCCCTCGAATGCCGCGAAACTGGCTGAAGAGGTTTTCAACAGGTTCGGCATTCTGGCTGGTGTGCCTTTGTCGCGCTTTAATCCGCAGGACTCAAACGGACTTCTGATCTCAGTGACTGAAAAGCGCACTGGCGATGAAATTGTCGGCCTGTCCGCAGCACTGGCACAGGTGGCTGGAGGCTTGAAATGAAAGAAAAACTGATTTTCGATTATACCCGCCCCGGCAAAACCGGAGTTCTGTGCTCAGGCCCGGCCGGTTCCCCTGAGCGCCATCTGCCTGCTGATCTGATCCGCAAGGATTACGCCAATCTGCCTGAAGTGTCTGAAGTCGAGACAGTGCGGCATTTCACCAGGCTGTCTCAGCTCAATTACGGTGTTGACAGCGGTTTCTATCCGCTCGGCTCCTGCACCATGAAATACAATCCCAAGATCAATGAAAAAACCGCATCCCTTGAAGGATTTGCCGGATTGCATCCCATGATTCCCGACAGTCTTGCACAGGGTGCGCTGCGCCTGATCTGCGAACTGCAGGAATACCTGTGCCGGATTACAGGCATGCAGGCGTGTTCCCTGCAGCCGGCCGCAGGGGCTTCAGGCGAATTCACCGGTCTTCTGATGATGCGGCGCTGGCATCAGGTGAAGGGAACCGCGCATAAAAATGAAATCATCATTCCTGACTCGGCTCACGGCACCAACCCGGCTTCAGTGGCGCTTACCGGCTTCCGCGTTGTGGAAGTCAAATCCAATTCCCAGGGCTGGGTGGACATCGAAGCCCTGAAGCAGGTTGTCAATGAAAACACAGCCGGTCTGATGATTACCAATCCTAATACACTGGGCCTGTTTGACGGCAACATCCGCCAGGTGGCCGACATCATCCATGCAGCAGGCGGACTCGTGCATTATGACGGCGCGAATCTTAACGCCATCATGGGCAAATGCCGTCCCTTTGATATGGGCTTTGACATTGTGCACATGAACCTGCACAAAACATTTTCCACACCTCATGGCGGAGGTGGCCCTGGAAGCGGTCCTGTGACTGTCACAAAAGAGCTGCGTGATTTTCTGCCCGGACCTATAGCCGCCAGATCCGGCGACTCCTTTTTTATGGACCATGACCTGAAGCACACAATCGGCAAGGTCACGGGATTCCACGGCAATTTCGCAGTCATGGTCAAGGCTTACACCTATATCCGCATGCTCGGATCAGCCGGATTAAAAGCCGCGTCGGAAACAGCGGTTCTTAACGCCAATTACCTGCTGAAACTGCTGGACCAGCACCTGAAACGCGATTTTCCGCAGTTCTGCATGCATGAATTCGTGCTTTCAGGCCGCGAACTGCCCAATGGCGTTCACACGCTGGATATTGCCAAACGCCTTCTGGATTACGGCTATCACGCGCCAACGATCTATTTCCCGCTGATCGTCAAAGAAGCTATCATGATCGAGCCGACAGAAACCGAAAGCCTTGAAACCTTGGACGCTTTTGCATCCACCATGGTCAGGATCTGCGAAGAAGCCGCCGCCAATCCCGAACTTCTCAAGCAGGCCCCTGTTTCCACGCCTGTCAGGCGGCTTGACGAAGTGAACGCCGCGCGCAAACCAGTGCTGTGCGCATGAAAACATGACTGCAGACAGGATAAGGCTTAAAGTTCCTCTGCTTTGCGGAAACCTTGGTCCGGGTTACGATACTTTTGGCATGGCTCTGGAAAAATTCAATTTCATCGAAATGTGGGTTACGCCAGAAGGTCTTAAGGTTGAGATAATCGGAGAAGGGGCAGACTTCCTGCCCAGAGACGCCTCCTGCGTTGTCTATAAAGCTGTGGATGAGGTCTTTCGCAAGCACAATTCCATGCTGCCGGGCCTTTCGATCCGCATCGAGAACAATATCCCGGTAGGCAAGGGTCTTGGCAGCTTTGCCGGGGCTGTGGCAGCCGGTGTTTTCGGAGCGAATTACCTGCTCGGGAATCCATTCACGCAGAGCCAGCTGATCGCAATCGCCGCTTCCAAGGTGGGCAGCACCAGCAATGTAGCAGCCGCTTTCCTCGGCAATTTTGTCATCACCTCCCGCTATGAGGATGTATACTCATCAGCCGTATTTCCCGCGCATATCCAGCCTGTGCTGGTAATCCCGGATGTGCCCTGTTACAACCCCCTGACTGTCAAGAAAAACATCGCTCAGAAAGTGTCTCTGGAAGACGCCAACTACAACATGACTCACGCCGCCCTGCTGGCCATATCTTTGTGCAGCAACGAATACTCCGAACTCCTGAAAATGGCCTTTTCAGACCGCTTAGTCTGCCCGCACAGACAATCATATTTCCCGGGTGCGCGCGATATTTTTCTCTATCTCCAGTCAATCGACAGCTACGGCATCAGCTTCTGCAATGACGGACCGTCGTTCGTGTTTTTCCTGAAGTCCGGCAGAGACTGTTTAAAGCACATCAACAAAGTCGAAAGACTTCTGAAATCAAGGGACATCAGTGCAGCCATCCATGTACTGCCTGTCTCCGGACAGGGAATATCCATTGAATGAAAGTCGGAAAATGTCAAAGAAGCGTAAAAGCGGAAAAGTGGACAAGTGTGGAAGCGGAAGATTCTCTCTGCCGCATGTCCGCATAAACGCTTAAACATCAGGTGCCAATACCGGAATGCAGAATGATGCATAAATTCGCAGTTCACAAGTTCGGCGGCAGTTCTCTGGCCACACCGGAGAGAGTCGGGCTGACTGCTGATCTGATCACCCGCTCCTTAGCGGAAGGAAAGCGCCTGGCAATCGTGGTATCAGCGCAGGGACGGACTACCGACAGCCTGCTGCGCCAGGGCCGCGAATTCTGCCCTGAAATGCCACCCAGGGAGCAGGATGCCTTAGTCTGTTGCGGGGAAAACATGTCTGCCGCCATCACAGCAGCGGCCATTTCAGCCAGAGGATTCCCTGCTGTTTCAGTCAACGCCTTCCAGATGCGCCTGATAACAGACAACCGCCATAATGACGCCAGGATCACAGCACTGGAAAACAAGGATTATCTTCTCAGGATGATGGAATCAGGCGTCACACCTGTTATCACAGGATTCCAGGGCATAGACCGGTCCGGCAATCTCACGACACTGGGCCGTGGCGGGTCAGACACTACGGCTGTTGCCCTGGCATACGCGCTGGAAGCTGAAGAATGCGTTCTATTTTCCGATGTCCGGGGGGTTTACACCGCTGATCCGGCCATTGTGCCTGATGCAGTGCTGCTTTCAGAAATCAGTTATGATGAAATGCAGGAACTGGCCTGGGCCGGAGCCAAAGTCGTCAACCACCGCTCACTGGACCTGGCCAAAGAGTATCGCGTGCGTGTGCTGGCCTGTTCCTCGTTCGATCCTGGTCCCGGAACTTTGATCTCAGATGGAGGAAGCGTGGAAAAAACCGGAGTCAAGGGAATAACCTACAGCCGTCAGGAGGCACTGATCACCCTGCAGGGCATATCACAGAATAGTGGCGTGGCGCTTTCAGTGCTGTCGGCTCTCAGCAATGCTCAGATCAACATCGAGATGCTCTCCCACGGAATGTCGTTCGATGGATTCGAGAATTTTTCACTGCTGGTGAAAAAGGACCGCCTGCCCAATGCCTGCTCCACAATCCAACCCCTGCTCTGTGACCGCTCTAAACTGCTCTGTGACGCGGACATTGGTTGCGTGACCCTCGTCGGATCAGGCCTGAGAGATGTGCAGGGCGCAGTACATCTCGTTTTCAGCCTTCTTTCATCGCAGAAAATTCCGATCTATCTCATGAGTACCTCGGAGATCAGAATTACTGCCGTGGTCTCATCTGCAGATGTGGAAAAAGCTGTACTTATTCTTCACCAGGGCTTTGCGCTGTCCGGTCACAGCTCCTGAACCGGTTCTTCTTCTCGTTCCATTGATAATTCTGGCCTTTTCCAGTCCGGTCTCAGCCTTAGACAGCACGATGGCCGGGAAAAAAGTCGTTGTCCTGGGCGACTATGTGGAATACAACACGCATACCCAGGATGTGGTCGTCAAAGGCCGGGCGCGGGCCTTCAACTCTGACATGAACATCACAGCAGACACGCTGCAGGCCAACATCGGGGAGAACCGGATCTTCGCTTACAGTAATGTCATATTCTGGGATAAAACCGATAAAAATACAGGCGATTTCATCTACTACAACATGAAAACCGGTGAAGGATATCTGGAAAAAGCCACGGTTTACCGCGGGGCGCAGATCATCAGGGCCGGCAGGCTGGACTTTTCGCCCACATACTTAGAGGCAAAGGATCTCGAGTTTTCAACCTGCGAGCATCTCGAAACCAGTCACGAGGATTACAAGATCTCAGCCGGATACCTGTTCATCAAACGCGGCGAATACATGGAAATCAAGGACATGAAAGTCTGGTTCCAGGATAAGGTCATCCGCAACCAGAAGTACCAGTATCAGGATCTGCGCGAAACCCCGCGCCTGTTCAGGCAGCGCCTTGGTTATTCAAGATACAACGGCGCTTATGGAAATATCACACTGCCATACAATATCCGCGATATCCGCAAAGGTACCGCTAATCTCAACTTTTATCAGGAACGGGGCACAGGCCTGGCCCTGAACGAGAGCCTGTCGTTTTCGAAAGATCAGAGCATTACATACAGTTACAGCTATTTCGGTGACACAAAAAACGACACTGTCGACCATAAGATGAATTTTTCCTATTCTCCCAGAGGGGCCAACATCTCAGGTAATGTGCGGGCCGCATATTCGTCCCTGGCTTTGGCCTCTGGGGAGCCCAACCAGGAATTGAATCTGAACGCAGACGCCAGCGGCAAACTGGCATGGCTGGGACGCACATTCAACGCGAGCGCCAGTCTTGTCAACCGCATTGATATCGATGGCGACAATTACCGCGGGGACGATTACTATTCCCTGCTGGAAAAACTCCCTGAGATCCAGGTCACTCTGCCGCAGCAGAAGCTGAAGCTTTTCTCAACCAACATGGACCAGCGCCTGATGCTGGCCAGGTATCACCAGTCAGGCTATTCGAGCTTCCGCGGCAACAAGTATTCCCTTACCAATGCGCTCAATCTGACTCCGTTCAAAGGAGTGAAATACTTTCCATTCACCATCAGGGTCAATGAGGATGTGCTCTTTAATTATTATTCATCCGGGGAATTCATGCAGGTCAATAGCCTGAGACTGCAGGCCGACCAGAGCAAGGGCAAGCTGAGAAGCTCCATGCGTTACGAAAAGAAAAATGTGCTGGGCGACTCCTCGCCCTTCCGATTCGACAATGAAAGCGAGAGAGAATATTTCTTCTTTTCCACTGACCTGAATATGAAAAATGTCACACTCAAGCTTTTTTCCACCACATATGATTTTGACCGCAAGCTCTTTGGCGGGGCTTATTCGGATCTGCGCATCAGTTCAGAGCAGGGACGGTCCAACAAGTGGACCCTGTATCTGAAAACAGATTACGATCTTGGGGATTCCAAGATCGAAGACACGCCAAGGCTGGATACCAAGTTGAAAAGCATTTACTCACAGTACACTCTCAGGCCTGAAGACACATTCAACCGCTTTGGCCTGACCTTTTCAGCCAGGTATGACGCCGATAAAAAGGTCATGCAGGACTTCAACGGAACCATGAACTTCGTGCTCAAGCCATTGACCAGAAAGGCCCACCTGACGCTCAACACGCGCTATGATTACACCAGAAACCAGTTCACAACAATGAAATATGACCTGGATTACGATCTGCACTGCTTTGATTCAAAGCTGTCCTACAACACCCAGGACAAGGATGTGTGGCTGGAATTTTCGCTCAAGGCCAGCCCGCAGAAGCCGACCAAGCTGTTCTACGACTATGACAAGAAAAAACTCAAGCCCATCATGAGGAGATATGATATATAAAAGGGTAATTGGTAATAGGTGATAGGTAATAGGTGAGAATGAATTGCTAATACCCATTACTGATTTAAACAACCAGGGGGAACACCATGAACAAACACAAAATCGCCTATCTGCTTCCATTTATACTCTTTAGTCTCCTGATGCAGGGCTGTTTTGTCAGTGATGAGAAAGAGGCGGCCGAAGATTACAGCGCCTGCCTTTTTGGGGTGATCACAGGCGCTGCGCCTGTATCAGGGGCTCTGTCGCCGAGCCGGGTGTCAGAGTTCGACTCGAACATCGCGGTCCTCTATAACACCAAGTATTCTTACACCACTCTTGTTGACAGCAATGGCGCATTTTTCTTCAAATCTGTTGAACCGGGAAATTATGCGGTAATCATCAAGGCATCCGGCAGGGATGTGATCTTTCCAGCCACAGTCGACCGCTTCGGAGTGGCCTGCGCTCACGCGGCTGTCAGCGCCACTCCTGTCGGGGAGTGCGTCCTGGACCTGTCTTTCACCCATGCCGCCACCACCGGCACAGTGGCATCGACATTCTCCTGGACTCTGCCCAATCCACCGTGCCTGGAAGATTTTATCGATGAAGAAAGCTCTCTGGCGTCCGACTCAGGGCTGGTCGTTAATGACGCCTACAAGTTCACAGGAACCGCCGGAACGACCGCATCATCCTCGGCTTCCAAATCTGTCCTGCTGTCAGCCATTTCCAAATTGCTGGCCGCGGATGTCCGCACAGCCTGTTCGTCTTCCCTGACAAGCGCTGTGACCGGCCTGGATAATGCCGGACTCGATCAATACGCTGCCCCGCAAGTTGCGATATCCAGCCTTTATCACGACACTGAAACACCGGGCACATTCCTCTCCGGTGACTCAGTGACCATGGATTTCATCGCACTCCCGACAGCGAGCGATCAGGCCATCAGTTATGTGATCGTGACTGTGACAGACAAGATCACAGGACGCATGATCAGCACCAGATATTCGAAATCCCTGCTGCCTGTCATTTACGAAACAGCCGGTCAGTACCGCCTTGAATACTCCCAGGGATTCGTCACCGGCAGGTACAGCTTAAGCCTCACTGCTGTCGATACAGCCGGAAACACGGCTACTGCCCAGTCCGGCTTTGATGTCTCGCCTGAGCAGGACAGCGATGCTTCCCTGTACCTGACAGTCAATCCAGGCAACCTGGAACTGACAGCTTCCCTGACAGTGGCGGATTTGACTGAACGACCGGCAGCGCCCGCAATCACAACCATTACAGACAGCATGGGAAGCACCAGCATTGAAAAAGGGGACACCTTGCGACTGGTGATCACATTCGCCGGATCAGCCAGAGAGATTTTTTTTCAGCAGGCGCTTTCAGAATCCAATGTCGATGTCTTCACAGTCAACGCAGTTTTGAAATACGCTGTTAACGGATACTTTGACCATCAGTCGTGTTCCACGACCTTCTCATATTCCACCGCAGCATTTCCCTCCACATGGCAGCCCCTGCTGGTGCACAATTCAGATTCGTCTCTGTCGCAGTTTCCGGCTGCAAGCGTTCCAGGCGAGAGCCTGGGCCTGAATCTGCTGCCTGTAGCTATCGCGGACTGCCCGGTGCGCATTCTGCTCCAAAAGAGCGGGAGTGCCGAGCCAGTGGAAATCGCCTCTGAAGCAGCCCATGACTGGAGCAAGATTCAGTCTTATCAGCTGACATCAGCCATGACAGGCGCATCTGTCGGAGACAGCTTTGTGCTTGCCGTGCGCGCGGGTCTCGCCTCTGGAGGAGTATTCACATACACAGGGGAAATCACAGTCCAGGCCCCGGCCTTCAGTGTCAGCCAGGCCGTATTGACCGGACAGGGTTTTGAGGTGAGCTTCAGCGGAGCAGTCAACCCTGACCAGCTTGAATCATCCTGCTTTTCCGTAGACAGCGGAGTTACGGTCACTGGGGTTTCCCTGATCGATGAAGACACAGTCCTTGTCACCACCTCAGCGCTTTTAAGCGGAGCAGAATACACCCTGACAGTCAGGGATGTCAGAGACGCGTACAACTCGACAGTAGTAGGGTATTACAAAACCTTTCTGGCTGAATAGGGTTTTTCGAAGCTGTTCACAATTCATCTTTTCTGCTACAATGTCGGCAGAAAAAAACAGGTAATGGCAGATAGCCGTGCGAGCGCAGCGAGTTACGGATATCTGTACCCGAAGCCCTGAGCA
>JAQTRI010000491.1 GCA_028711905.1 Candidatus Wallbacteria bacterium
TGTCAAAGACGGCATTGAGACTGCCCGGGCACAGAAACTGCCTGAGGAACTGATTGAAATTATCGGGCAGCACCACGGTACGACTCTGATTCAGTATTTTTACGAAACTGCCAAGAGACTCAAGGGAGATGAGGAAGTTCCCATGGAACAGTTCCGCTATCCCGGACCACTCCCGCAGAGCAAGGAAGCCGCGATTGTCATGCTGGCGGACTCGGTAGAATCGGCCAGCCGGTCTCTTTCAAGCCTGAACCCGTCGGCCATTGAAGCTTTGGTCAAGAAAGTCATCAACGACAAGTTTGTCGAAGGGCAGTTCAATGAATGCAATCTTACACTCAAGGATATTGAAACCATGGCCAAAGTTTTCATCAAGATGATCATTACCATGAATCATTCCAGGATCAAGTATCCCGAACAGGACAGGGAGCTGAAAAAAATGATGGAAAAAATCGAGCAGGATCACCCGGATGAAGTGTGAAATCCGCAATGAGCAGAAATATTTGAAAATCAACCGGACACTTTTGCGGAAGCTGTTCGCTTTTCTTGGACGCAGGTACGGGCGGGATCACACGGAAACTGTAAGCGTATATTTAGTGGATAACTCCGGGATTGCTGCGCTCAATGAGCAGTATCTTGGTCATGCGGGGCCCACTGATGTTCTGGCTTTCCCGCTCGGAGACTCCGGAGTGCTTGGGGATATTGTTGTTTCAGTGGAAAGAGCCTGCGAACAGTGCCTTGGGGATGATGCTCAGAGAGAGCTTTTGTTTCTTCTGATCCACGGTTTTTTGCATCTTTGCGGCCATGTAGATTATAATGATTCAGACAAGCGCAGGATGCTTAAGGAGGGCGATCACGCCCTGAAAGAGTTCTTGACTGCATATGGAAAGTAACGGTCTTTCTCCGGACGAACTTCTGGTGTTCGCCGGTTTGTTGTTTCTTTCAGCCTGTTTCTCGGCAAGCGAGACAGCTTTTTTTTCTCTGCAGCGTATTAAACTCAAACTGCTTGAAGAGGATGACCGGCAGAAAAAAAGCCTGATTCTTAAGCTGCTTTCACTTCCGCGCAGGCTCCTGATCGCGATTTTGATGGGAAACACCTTTGTCAACATCAGCATCGCAGCAGTCGCCTCTGGAATGGCGCTTAATTACAGCCGGGAAAGCGGATGCTCTGAATCAATGGCACTCTCAGCAGGAACAATGATTGCCACTTTCCTGATAGTTCTTTTTGGAGAAATCATTCCCAAAAATTTTGCATATACCCACAATGAAAGATTGAGCCGTATTCTGACCATGCCTGCATTCATTCTTGTTTTTTTGCTCAAGCCGCTTCTGGTTCTGATCATCAAGTTCACAGAACTGGTGCTGGATCTTTTCGGAATCACCAAGGACAAACTCCAGGAACCGTTCATCACCCACGAAGATATTGAGACGATTTTCACAGGCAAGGCGGAATCTCCCATACTCAAGTCCGAGGAACAGGACATGATTGAGCAGGTATTCGAATTCGAGGAACAATGCGTGCGCGAGATCATGACACCAAGGCATGGAATGGTCTGCATTTCCAGGAATGCCGGTTTTAAAGAGGTCATGGATACTTTCCGCGATCAGGGATACTCCCGTTATCCTGTGTATCAAGGCGTAGTGGACAACATAGTGGGAATATTGTATGTCAAGGATTTCCTGAGCATCATTCTTAAGAATTCCCCGGACGACAATTTCAACCTGAAGGATTTCGTCCATAAGGCATATTTTGTGCCGGAAAGTAAAAAAGTGTCCGATCTTTTCAGGGATCTTAAAATGAAAAAGCTTAATATTGCCATGGTAGTTGACGAGTTCGGCGGGACAGAGGGCCTGGTGACCATGGAAGACATTCTGGAAGAAGTGGTAGGCGAGATTTCGGATGAATACGATGAAGAAGCCGAAGAACCGGATGTGCTGAAAACAGGCGAAAGGGAATGGGATGTCAGCGGCTCCACCATTCTCGGAGATCTCGAGGAAAGTCTGGAATTGGAAGACTATTTTTCGGAAGAAGAGGATGTTTATACTGTCGGCGGCCTGATCTTCAGTCAGCTTGGCCGCATACCAGTCCAGAGGGATGTCATGCATTACAAGGGATTGGTGTTTACAGTAATGGAAATGACAGGAAACAGGATTTCGCGGGTGAAAATATGCTTGCGGCATTAGCAGCAGTTTTGATTCTTGTGACTCTGCTGGTTCTGGCGGGTTTGTTCGCCGGATGCGAGACAGCTGTGATTTCTGTTAACCGTATGCGCCTGAAAAATATGGAAGAAGCAGGATTGCATAAGGCTAAGGTTATTATCGAACTCCTTCATCACCCCCACCGCCTGATCAATGCCCTGCTGCTGGGCACTAACCTGGCCATAGTGGGAGCCACGGCTATAACAACCCTTTTGATTAAGAGATATGCCGATATCAGGGGGGCGGAACTCGAGTTCCTGACCACCTTGGCGCTGACGCCATTTGTGCTCCTGTTCTGTGAAATCATACCCAAGACCATTTTCCGGTTCAAAGCCAATACACTGAGCTTGAAATTCAGCGGATTCATCCAGTTTTTTTACAACTTTTTTCTTACCGCGACCCTATTGATAGAAGGTATGGCCCGCTTCTTTCTGCGCGATACACTGGAGTCAAAATCAATGTCCCAGAAACAGGTTGTATCAAAGGAACAACTGAAACTGCTTCTGAAAATGGGGGTGCAGGATGGCGCGCTGGATCGCAGATCGGAAGAGC
>JAQTRI010000492.1 GCA_028711905.1 Candidatus Wallbacteria bacterium
AAAGAAATCTCATCGGAAACATGGATGTCCATAAGGTAGAACTGGGGGACTGAAAAACTGATGCTAAAGCGGTCCAGGCTTTGAATGCTGGCAACAGGCTCACCTTCCCAGAATGAACTCCCCTTGCTGATTTTCTGCGTTTTCCCCCCACTCCAGGATTCTGCGTAGACCAGGGTTCCTGTTGCAGGTGATCTGACTGTCAGCCATTCCAGTTTCTGGCGGTACTGATCCAGCTTATTTTGCTCCAGCCGGACTCTCAGGAGCGTGTTATCGCGGTTGATCAGCTCTTGGCTGGTGTGGGTTTCAATGCGCAGTTTGGCTATAGATAAAGCGTGATTTGCTGTGAGCAGCTCCGCTTCCTTTTTTCTGGTGTCAATCTCAGGAACTGACTCCTTCAATGCCAGATCCAGTTTCAATTTTTCCAGAGAGGTTTCCTTGAGGAAAAGCTCTTTTTTCTTGGTCAGCAGTTCCTGATCGGATACAAAGCCTTTTTTGGCCATGGACTGCAAATCCTGCAACTGCTTCTGCAGTTCAGAAATCATTACCCCGGTGTGACTGATTTCCATCCTCAACGGTTTCAGCTCCCGCTCTGAAGGCTTGAGCAGGTCCAATTCCATTTTTTTCAAAGCCACTTCATATGACGCTTCCAGCATAGCGTTATCCAGCCGTATTTTGTCCATCTCCGCCTGCAAAGAAGAGATAGTCTGACTGATCTGGTTTGCCTGCAGCCATGATTCAATGTCCGTGATTGTTGAAGAAATTTCTTCGGTGTCGAGGATTGCTGCGACTTCACCAGTGTGGACAAGCGTGCCTTCAGGAAGAATGTCGACCAGGATCGAGCGAAGGGGGGAATGGAGCTGATCGGTATGCACGGGCTTGAGCGAACCTGAGAAAAGCAGCCCTGGTCCATTTTGACTCTCCCCAGGCTTTTGTGTTGTTTCCGGGCCGCGGCAACCGCAGACAATAACAAACATTGCTGAAAACAACAATACTTTTACCTGTGGGATCATGCCAGAAGTATATTTATCCACTCCCGGTAAAGTCAAACCGTCCGGGTTGATCATTGGGCTGCTCATAATAACACAGTGTGCGCCCGGCAGGATATTTTGTTACAATAAGTCTGCTGTTGGGTTCAACAACATAAGACAGAGGGAGAGAGAAACAATGAAGAAAAACACTTCATGGCTGACCATTACTTTTTTTCTGGTTCTGGCGGTTTCTCCACTCCTGTATAAAATGGTGGCCTATACCAGACTGGCATCTTCAGGGAAACCCCCGACATCAATCGGCGAATTTCTCCTGATAAAAGACGGACCTGACCTCTGCTGCTATTTTTCCCTGCTTGACCAGGATCGGAACTATACTTCAGCAGACGGTGAGGCCCGGCTGACAGTTTTTGACGGCCAGTCCGGTGCTTCTCTCGGGAAAGCTGCGGCTTATTTTCATAAAATTTATTCTGTGGTTAGATCCAGATTTGAAAGAACGCACATAGGATATGGTGTTTTTCGCAAAAAAACCGTGATTTATCGCCTTTTCCGCATTCCATTTGCTGAATGGACTGCGACTGGGGATGTGAACTGCAGCCTGGAATTCAAAACCAATGGTCTTGTGCTGGAGAAATCTGTGCTTTTCAGCCGATAGTATTTTCATGACCCGCATGATCCTGACTGTTTTCTCATCCCTGCTCTTTATTTCCGGATGCCTGTTCGACCATGACAGCGGGGTGCTGGTGCTGCCGCCATCTGATTCACCGTGGCATCTTGATATAGAAGCCACCTGGTTCGACATTCTTGCAGCATCTCCATCACCACGGACCGCATTCAACGATGTGGACGCGCATCTGGAAAACCCTTTTTATGTAGCCCTGCCATTCAATTCCAGCGTGTACAGCGGGACGGATCCTTCACTTAAAACCCAGGTGAAAAACCGATGGGTGCATCTGGTGAATGCTGTGAACAGCAGTTCCTGCTATGCTCAATGGGAGGATGTAGGGCCCTGGTTTGTTGATGACTTCGAATATGTTTTTTCTTCTGACGGGTCCAGAAGACCCGCAGCGGAATCTTTTTACGGAGCCGATAAGGGAATATACCTGCACAAGGAAGATTCGAATACGAGAAAGGTGGCCAACAAAGCAGGGATTGATCTGAGTCCAAAGACAGCTGAATTTATGGGAATTTCCGGCAAGGGCAAGGTGCACTGGCGGCTGGTGTCGGTTGAAAATGTGCCCTCCGGTCCCTGGCTGGAAAAGGTCAGTACTACCCCGCCACATTACAGCAAGAACGCACCCCCGGCATGGACCAGCAATAGATGAAAAAACTGACATTCATTTTTGACGCTGACGACACGCTCTGGGAGAATCAGGCCTTGTTCAACGAATTTTCGCAGCGCTGGTGTGCGATCGCTGCGGGTTACGGCCTGTGCCTCGATCAGGCCATGAGCATGCTCAAGCGTTATGATGAGCAGTGCTATAAGCAGCACCGATTCGGGAATATCTATTATCTGGGAAGCATGATACGCGTGTTTCAAGAATTATTGACTTCCGGTGAAGCCAAAAAGGCTGAGTTTGAGATCAGGGTGGTGCACGATGAGATTTTTCTTTCTCCTCCGGTCGTTTATCCGGGAACATCCGAAGCCCTGGAAGAATTATCTGATTGCGCAGACCTCTTCATTCTTACAAAAGGCGATCCGGCAACTCAGAGAAGAAAGATTGAACAGAGCGGACTGGAAAAATGGTTTAACGGATA
>JAQTRI010000493.1 GCA_028711905.1 Candidatus Wallbacteria bacterium
GAACATAGAACAATGCTTTCGTATTGCAGAAGGTGGTGTTTTGATGCTTCCAATCTTCTGGACCGTACAGGGCAGTTGATTGCTGATACGGAACAAACGGCTTTGGCTCTCAGAAATTCACCGGCAGTTATTAAGGAAACAGCAGCCCTGGTCAATTCTGTCAGGACCTGGAGCGCCGGTATTCTGGAGTTGCAGCCCCAGATCCGCACTATGCTTGGCAGTCAAAAACAGTCGGCTGACGATCGCTCGCTTCTTACCGGAATTCTGAAGGACGCTCTTGAGCAGAATGTTAATCCCATGTTCAGAGTTGTGGAAAGGCTGCCGATACTGTCTTCTGAAAACCATACTGGTGCTATGGCAGCAAAAGCCGCCAGACTTCTGGGTGATACGGCTCTCAGTTTGATCGAAGTCTGCGCATACCTGTCGGCAGGTGAGCAAAGCGACGCCTTTTTCCTCAAGCGTTCGAACGACTGCTGTTCGGCTTTTCTGGAAAGCAGTACAGCATCGCTTGCACATCTTGAAGCTCTGCTGGAAGGGATGGGCGGCTATGCAGCGGTTCCGATTGAAGAATGATATTCATCCCTCATTGACTAAAGTCAAAGCCTGTGTCGTTCGATAGGATCTTGAATCGTTATTCAGCGATCACTTGTAATTATTTGGAGCTGATATGCACATTGAAGAGTCGTGCTCTGGAGAAACCCTTGTCATCAGCCTCAGCGGAAGTGAGATCGGGACCCGGGAACTTTCGAAAGCCAAGGACATCTTTGATTCGGTTCCTGCCGAATGCTCCAGTCTCCGCCTCGATCTTTCGCAACTTTCATACATCAATAGTTCGCTCCTGAGTCTGATCGTGGGAACATGTCGCAGAATTACCGGAAACGGTGGCGAGGTGTGTATTCACAATCCGACTTCTTTTGTCAGGAGGATTCTGCATATTACCAACATTGAAGATATTGTCGGCATTTTCGATGGAGAATCCGGGAAGATTAAAACCAGCCTGGTGTATGATCTTCCTCCTGTAAAGGAATAACCATCTGAATTGCATTTCCCCATTGTGGGATATCTGCTTGTTTTTCAAAGCAATTAAGCGTATAATATATTAGAGACCTGATTGTTGATTGCATTGACCACAGGAGGTTTCATATGCGCGGATTATCATTGGTTTTAGTCCTGATCATTTCTGTTTGCATTCACGCTGATTTTGATAAGGCTTTTTCCCTTTACCAGGAAGCCATAACCCAGTTCAAGGAAAGAAATGTCGACAAGGCTGTCGAGCTTTACGGGATGGCAATCAAGGAAGACCCGAAGATCCTTCAGGAAAGCGATGAGGGTTTAGGTGTTCATTATCTGCGCAAGCTTGAAAGAGAAGCCCCGGCAATGGAAGTGGCCCTCGCTTATCTCGATTTCGCCAATATAGCCAAAGCCAGGGAATTTTTAAACAAAGTCCCTGAGGATGTCAGATTATCTGCTGCTGCGGTATATCAACAGGCAGTGGAAAAGCTGAACATGATGGAAAAGATTGAACAGGAAGCGAGCCAGCAAAGCGGCAGCGATTACCAAAGCGAGGGAGATTCATCGGGCAGTGCATACAGCGGTTATCAGGATGAAGAGAACAGCGGTGGAACCGACTCTGATTCCAATGCCACATACATTGACACCAATCGGGAGGAAACTCAGAGAACAGAGAAAAACGACACTCCCAGGGAAGACAGCCAGGCAGTCAAGGACCAGAAAGAAGTCGTGGAAAAGGCCAAGAAAGACTATGATAATTATTACACCCTATGGGCCACCGACAATGAGAAATATGAGAGTCTTTATCTGCACTACAAGCAGGTATATGAAAAAGAACAGGCTAAACTTGATAAACTGATCAAGGACAGCGAATAACAGAATTGGGCATCTGCACTCAAATTTCAGGAAAATTGATCAGGGTCAGGGCTTCCAGTTCCGTAATCATATCATTGACAGACTGGTGGCGTTTTCTGGGGTCTTTTTCCAGTGATTTCATGATGATGTTTTCGAGATCCTGGGGATAATCACTACAAATCAAAGAAGGCTTTGCCGGTACAGTGGATGGAATCATGCCTCTTGAAAGGGCAGGGTCATCGTTCTGGAATGGATGCACGCCAGTAGTGAGTTCATAAAGGGTCATGCCAAGCGAGTATATGTCCATAGCTGGAGAGGGTTTTTCACCTGCGAGCAGTTCTGGGGCCATGTAACGGAACTCGCATGCCAGATCGCCGTTTTGCGGACTGAATTCCGCTGACCTGATGCGCGTCATGCAGAAATCGGTTACTTTGACCTGGTTTTGAGCGATGAGAATGTTCTCAGGTCTGAGATCCTGATGCACAATTCCCTTGGAATGCGCAAAAGACAGGGCTTTGCAAATCTGCAGCGCGATCATCTTGGCCTGAGGGGGTTTGAGAGCGCCTTTGCGTTCGAAGATCGAACGCATTGATTCTCCATCGATATACTCGAAAACGAAAAAAGGATACTCTGATTCCACCATGTCAATCACCCGGGCTATGTTCGGGTGGTCAAGGGTACGAAGACCGGACCCCATAGTGTGAATCAGTCCATGCAGCCTGATCCGGTCGACTCTGTGCTTTTCGACCAGGACCTTAATTGCGAAAAAATCGTTGCGGTAACTGTCGAGTGCGCGGAAAACATATCCGGTTTCTCCAGGGCCGATCAGGGTGATGTCCTTGAATTTTACAGCTTTTTCACCGGAAAAGTATTTTTGA
>JAQTRI010000494.1 GCA_028711905.1 Candidatus Wallbacteria bacterium
CTGGATATTCCGGTGAAATCGGCCACCCATTCCGGGAAACCAGCCACCCGGAAATCCGGGAGCTTTTCCCCGTGGCCAAACTGTAATTTATGTTAGCTCATTTTCGCCTCCTTCTCAATCTTCGGTTTTTTCCCTCTCATTGAATTTCCATTCAACTCGATTCTGTGCGACGAGTACACGAGACGGTCCAGGAATGCATCGGCGATCGTGGGCTCACCGATCATTTCATGCCAGCCTGTCACAGGGACCTGCGAAGTGACAATCGTGGAGCGGATCCCGTGGCGGTCCTCGATGAGTTCCATCAGAGTCAGTCGGCTTTCGCCATCGAACTCCTGCAGGCCGAAATCGTCCAGGATCAAGAGGTCCTGCCTGGCGATCTTCTGCAGCTCCCTGACCGCTGTGTTGTCGGCTTTCATGATCTTCAGGCCGGAGAACAACTTCCGGGAATTGGTGTACAAAACCCTGTACCCATGCTGACAAGCCTGATGACCGAGTGCAGAGGCGATAAAGCTTTTTCCGCATCCGGTGGGTCCGGTGATGATCACATTTTCCTTCCTCTCCAGAAAACTGCAATCGGACAATCTGCGCAGGAGATTCTTGTCCAGATTCCGGTGCGAAGAAAATTCCAGTTCTTCAACCCCGGCCTGATACCTGAATTTAGCATCATGGAGCCGTCTTCTCAGCTTCCTGGTTCCCCTGTCGCTCCATTCAGATTCAATCAGATAATCCAGCAGCTCATCCGGCGTGTAGTCATTGCTCTTTCCGGTTTCGAGCGTTGTCTGGAATGCGTTCAGCATTCCGTGCAGTTTCATCTCCCTCATCTTTTCCATCAGCACCGCGTGGCTCAATTTCCCTCCTCAGTTGTAGTCTGCCCGGACATTCTCGTGTCCGGGTATTTTGAAGTGAAGTTCGCTTCCTTTTTCCTGCAGACGGTCCAGCCCTCCCTTCAATATGTTTTCCACGGTTCTCATGCTGTAACTCTCGTAGCTCAAAGCCCTTCCGCAGGCACTGTTCAGCCTTGCAGCCCCATATTTGCTTTCTCTCCCGAGGTTCAGGATTCCCATGCAGACCTTGAAGGCGATTTCCGGATGCGGCTTGCTCCTGATCAGCCTGGTGATGAACTCCTCGGTTTCTTTTCCAAACTTTCCGGCCCACGCTATGAATCGCGGCTCGTTCCATTCAGCTACGAACCGGTGGGTGGAGGGAAGATGATCCTTGACAGTCGTGTACTTTTTTCTGCCGATTTCGCGCTTGTGATACGCAATCCTGGTGTGCTCAAGGTATATCTCCACCTTGTCCCTGGTGTAGCAGATTTTGGCCTCCTTTCCGATGTACTGGAAAGGCACGCTGTAATAATGCTTGTCTTCCTTCAATTCAACATAGCTGAATTTCGACACTCTGCCGGAGTCGAAATGCCTGATCTCGTATCTCTCTGCAGGCAAGGGTTTCAGGGCTTTTCTCTCCAGTTCTTCGAACAGACTTCTTCTGCTGTGCTCCCGGTCCGTCAGCTGTACTGAATTGTAACTTTCCAGTTCCTCCCTGATCCTTTTGTTCAAATCGCCGAGCGTGTAAAACACCTCGTTGCGGAGAGGTGCAAAAATTCGCTGATACACGATCTTCACAGCACCCTCCACCAGTGCTTTGTCGCGCGGCTTCCCGGCGCGACAGGCCAATACCGCAGTCCTGCAGTGCTCGGAAAAGTGCTCGAAATTTCTGTTTAACTCCGGTTCATAGTTGCTGGCTTTGTTCACAGCAGCCTTGAGATTGTCCACTACGATCAACTCCGGGCAGCCTCCGAAATACCTGAGGGCATTTTCCATCGCGCCTATGAAGTCCACTGATTTCTGACTGGCGGCAGCTTCCACGTATGTGAGCTGGCTCGCACCCAGCAAGGCTACGAATATTTCCACTTCAGTCTGACTGCCGCTGATCCTGTCCGTAATCTTCATTTTTTTTCCGGTGAAGTCCGCCAGCATCTTTTCTCCCGCTTTGTAGTCAAAATGCATCACTGCTTCCGACTTCTTCCCCCATTGTTGAAAATGATGGCAGAACTGCGAGTACCCATACGCTTCCCGGTTTTCCGCCGTCTCCTTTTCCATGTACTCCATCCAGAGAATCTGTCTGGTGACGCCTGTGCGTTTCAATTCCTTTTCCATGTATGGAAAAAAGGCAACGAGTCTGTTGTGCTTGTCGTTTTCTTTTCTGGCCTCCGGATCGAGCAGTTGAAGAAGCTCGTCGTCGTTCAGTCCCTCGATGTCCTTCAGACTGAATCCGGTTTTCTTGAATGCGCTGTAATAATGCCCGACCCGATCTCTGCTGATCGACAGGATCTCAGAGACCAGCCGCTCGCTTTTCTTCTCTTCCCGCAGACGGATCAACTCCCGTATCTGGATCATTTCCAGGCTCCTGTTCGCCATTTTTCCTCCTGAACAACTCTGCAAGCACAGGCGTAATTCAGGAGAGAATACCCTTTCCTAAAAAACAATCATGTCCGCACGGGGAAAATCCGATGTCAGGTGGCCGACATCCCGGAACGGGTGGCCGGTATTCCGGAACGCATTGCTGCGGTTCCGTTTATGCCGTTTCAGCAGTTTCTGTTGGCGGCGTTGTTCTGATCAGCTCCGCGCAACTTGATTGCAAACCCGTTTCACAGGGTGGCCGGTATCCCGGAACAGGTGGCTGGTATTTTCCGGAACGGGTGGCTGGAATCGTCCGGAATTTCCA
>JAQTRI010000091.1 GCA_028711905.1 Candidatus Wallbacteria bacterium
TTTTTGCCGCAATTGATCTGCGAAAAACCGGATCTGGTTTTTATCGCCCTGCATGGCTGGGGTGGCGAAGATGGGCGCGTGCAGGGACTTCTTGATCTTTATGGTTTCCGCTATACAGGCGCTGGAGTGCTGGCCTCAGCGGTCTGTATGTGCAAGATCAGCACCAAGACTATGCTTGACCGGCTGAAACTGCCGACAGCGCGCTACGCTGTTATCGGGAAACGATTAGATGATGACAGACTGGCTGAAGCAATGAGCCTGCAGTTTCCGGTTGTACTCAAACCGGTGAATGAGGGATCTTCCCTTGGGGTTTCCTTTGTTAAAACAAAGTCTGAACTGAAAGAGGCTTTGAAGGCGAGCATCGAGAAGTATGGCGAATATTTCGTGGAAGAATGCATTACGGATAATAAGGAAATTACTGTCAGTGTGATCGGCAGTGGAGAGAATACGCGCGTGCTCCCTATCCTGGAACTGATCCCGAAAAATGAATTCTATGATTACGAAGCCAAATATACCAAGGGATTGACTGAGTTTGTGCTGCCTGCCCGTCTTCCTGAGCCCGTTTATCGGAAGGCTCAGGAGTATGCATTGCGCATATACCGTGAGTTCGGGCTGAAGGGTTTCGCCAGGGTCGATATGCTGATCCGCGGGGAAGAGATTTATATCCTGGAAATCAATACTGTTCCAGGCATGACCGACACCTCAGACCTTCCTGCCTCAGCCGCGGCGGACGGCATGGAATTTGACGCACTCATTGGTTTCATCGTTAAAGATGCCTTGATTTAATATTCATCCCTGATGATTTCCGCAGCGGACATTCTGTGCCTGCATCCTGCAGGCACTTGATCTTCCAGCGTCAGCTGCTTTTGATGGCATGGAATTTGACGCACTCATTGATTTCATCGTTAAAGATGCCTTGATTTAATATTCATCCCGGATGATTTCCGCAGCGGACATTCTGTGCCTGCATCCTGCAGGCACTTCATTAATAGCCTCGGCTGTTTTCGCCTTCGCATCACGCTCAGGCGGGATTCTGCTGCTATTCGTGGTTTTCTGCGGCGCCTCCGAATTCCGCTTGCGGGAATCATCCGGGATGAATACAGGTCGATAAAATTGATTTCCGGTTACAGTTGTTTCAGTACCATGTCTAAGGATGCGGGCTTACGATCGCGCAGATAAGAGTAATAGTGAAGAATTTCACGAAGCAGCAGGGAAGAACCTTCTGCTGAACTGCTGATTTTGTCGCAGTCTTCAATTGCAGTAGTGGAACATATGGCTGTCCAGGGATTAAAACATGAGCATGGCAGGTGCTTTTCAGCCGTATTCTGCTCCGGGGTGCATGATCCGCAAACCAAACCGCCGTTTGCAGGACTGAGTACAGCCTGATCATTGTCGTAAAGAGATTTTCCACAGATTGTGCAGCAATCGAGTTCCGGCTGCCACCCCGCGACCTGAATTAGTGCTGCCAGCAGATGCAGGGCGCGGGGGAGAACGGGAACACCTGATTCTAACAGGATAAAGTTGCGGAAAGCAGAGTACAGATCAGGGCATGGCTCGCGCAGGTCCCCGGCGATCAGTTCACTGAACAGGGCTGACAGGCAGTAGTGGAGCATGTTCCCGCCGAACCTGGGACTATGGATTTTCTTTGACATGGTCAGGATATACCAGTTCCCCTGACTGAAGGCTTTGATCTGCTGCACTGACAGGTATTCCCCGCATCCGGCTAAAGAAGACCCTGGACCGGGCTCTCCCTGTATTGAAACCGTAATGCATCCTGACAAGGGTGTGAAAAAACAGATCCTGCGGCCTTTCCCTGATGGATAAGCCTCAAGCACAATCGCTTCACCTGAGTAGTGGTTTCCCGGCATGATTTCCTCAGAGCCAGTGTAAGTAAAATCATCAGGGAAAGCAAACGAAAAAAGAGCTCCAGATTGGAGCTCTTGTAAAGACTGATAGATTCGAAAGGGCTTTATTCCTGAACGAAAGACGGCCCCAGTACATGTACTGTGCTGATCAGCGTGGACGGAGAATCGAGCAGCAGCAGGTAGCCTATGCCCGTATGCCCTAAACCGTAAAGTCCGGTCATGTCGTGAGGTTCCGGACTGGTTCCTGCAGAGGGAGATGAGAACTGATCCTGTACCTGACCGTCAGAGTCCAGTTTGTAGATCTCGTCATTGTAATAATCGTTGATCCAGTAAAACACGCCATCGTAGAAAATACCCCACGGATTTGATCCCGGGGTGGAGAACAACTCAGTTTTAGCAGCTGTACCAGACAGGTTGATGCTCCAAACGGCGTAAGACTGGCCGTCCACCACCATCAATGAGTTATTTTCAGGGTTATAGGCAAGCCCACGCGGGGTCACAATGTTCAACCCTGATGAACTAAGATCAATGGTTCTGAGCAGTTCCCCTGTTATCGGGCAGAAGTTACACAGGCGCTGGTAGCCGATATCCTGGATCGATACCCAGAGCGTGGAAGTGCTGGTGTCGTACGCCAGCCCCATAGCCCAGGTATAAGTAAGCCAGGAGGATGTGTTGATTGCAGCAGTGAAACCGACATCAGGGTCCCATTTGCGGACTTCTCTGCTCAGGCGGTCCACAATCCAGACCTTGCCGTCGACAGGGTCATAGGTGATACCCGTCGGCTGTTGCATAGTGTCTACAATTGGATAAGCAGCGAGAGGAAGCATTTCATAAGGAGTGCCTTCTCCCGGCAGGGTGACCATCTGGAACACAACGACACTGGAAGAAAAGGACTCCACATAAAAAATTGGGGCTGTAGATTGCGGGTAATAAGTAAAGGTGCCATAGGGAAGAAAAGCGTAGTAATGACCAGCTGCAGGAACTATGTATGAAGATGTCCCATCGGATTCGTAGATCGAAAGCAAGGTCGGCAGGGTACCAGGAAGGGCGGTCCCGAGATCAATACCTCTTCCTGGATTGTCGTTCATGGTGTTGAAATAGATGTAATCGTTTTCACTGTAAACGAATCCCCAATGTGGGCCTATGGTTTCCATTGCCACAAAGCCACAGGGGTGATCGTTGTTCTGCGGGAACCAGGCCTGGCCGTGCGCGTTAAATGTATGGCTCTCGCCATCGATCGGTACTATCGGCTGCTGTGATTCTCCTGTTCCGACAATGACCTGTTTCGTGTGGCTGGATGCTCCTGAGTCTACGCTGGAATAGAAAGCGAATGTGAAATTAAAGGTTCCGGATGTAGAAAGGGTTCCGTTAGAGTTAAAATATCCGCCATAGGTCGAGGTGGGCATAAACTGACCGCCATCGCGCCAGGAATTGAGCTGAAAGTCTGTGATTGGTGTTGTGCCTGTGGCTCCGTCATAAGCTATCAGCGACAGGTAGTGCGGATCAGGCCGCAGATAGATGGTTTTGCTCACGGTGGTGGATGACCCTTGTTTGGTGATGTTCACAACCACCCAGTAATAATATCCTGGAGCAATGGTCACGGGGTGTGTAAGCTCGATTTTGCCGACTATACTGTCCCCGACATTGAAGGTTTGCGAACCGGTTGCAGGGTTTTCAACCCACAGGCTGGTAATTGAAGGCAGAATGCCAACTGTACCAGGGTTCATCACAGCGTCCCATGTGGTATAAGGATCCAGACCAAGGGAACTGAGCAGCATGGGCGATGGTGAATTTCCCTCGTAAAGAGTAACACTTTTTTCCTTAGTTGCCGTAGCAGAAACCTCAACAGAGGCTACGCCCACATAAACAGGTTCCCAGTCGCCGGATGCATCCGGCAGCATGGCGAAACTGAAGACATAGCCATTGCCGGGTATAGCCTGCACAGTGGCCGAATGAGCGCTGTAGTCGACAAAAGCGCCGCCCATGAACTTGAATGTGTTGTATCCGTCGGTCCAGACATAGCCGATTTGATAAGGCAGGGAAAGCGCGTCTACGCGCATGGCTTCACTCATGCCCAAAGCCGCTCTGGCTGCACTGTTCTTTGCCGGGACATCGCACGACTGGCTTTCCGGGCAGGAGTAACTGATATCCCAGATCAGGATTCCCATTTTACCGCTGCTGTTGAGAGCGGCTTCCACAGAGGCTTCTACAGCGGGATTCGGAGCTAAGTCAGCGCCGCTGTAAGGATGATCAATCAGATTGAAGCTCAGGTTGATGGGGGTGGTGGTTATGGCTGAGTTTCCCCCGCCTGACGAAGAACCTCCGCCGCCACCGCAGCCGGAAATGGCTATGATCAGAAACATGAGCAGCAGTAAAGCGAATCCTCTAACCATGTGTCCTCCGGCTGTCACCAGGTAACCTTGACCTGACCGTATTCATCGGATGTGATGTCAGTGGCGCTGGAAGGATTGTTCTCTTTCAGGATGTCGGCAGTGGTGTTGTCCACGATTTCCTGAACATAATCAGTGACAGCGGTCGATCCTGAAAATGTCTGGTTGAAATCAGCCAGCACCTGCTCGACTGGAGCTGTGATTTCCTGGATTACCATGCCTGAGGTCTGAAGATCATGGTCAATGAAGGTCGATTCAGAGGCAACTGAAGTATCGAACAAATCGGCACCACCGGCTGCTGTTTCCATGGCGCTGATGACCTGGTCGTATACACTGGTGGCCTGCTCGCTGATGGCAGTGCTGCCCTGAGGAATACTGATGGCTGAAAGAGCTGTGTCGAGAACGGCTTTGGCTTCTTCCTTGGCGCTCTTGGCTTCTTCCTTGGCTTCTTCCTTGGTTTCTTCCTTGGTTTCCTTAGCTTCTTCTTTTTTCTTTTCTTCCTGTTTCTTGGCTTCAGCTGCTTTCTGCTTGGCCACTTCAGGCTTGAAATGAATCTGCTGGCCCTTTTGCACCAGTTGGGCCTTTGGCGTTACACCCATGACTAACGGCACAAAAGCGACAGCACCGCTGCTCACAGTCAGAATCATGGAGTCCCTGGTGACTTCCAGCATGAATTCAGTGCCGCGCACACCGCAGATGGCGTTCGGTGTGGCTACTTTCAGGGAATCGTTGTCTTCCTTGGCTCTGGCCCACAGAACTCCTTTAAGCATTTTGATGAAACTGACTTTTTGCGGGTTATTGGCTTTATCCTCAGGAATAACAAATTCTGAGTCAGGGTTGACTTTGATGACTGCTGTGCCGGCCAGAACGATCTCAACTTTACCGTTGGAAAGGGTCTTGACCATGTCGCCAATTTCGAGGGCCATGTCTTTTTCAGGTTTTACCCACTTACTCTCGGCTTTTTTAATGCGTACCATGCCTTCTTGGGATTTGATGAAGGTGCGGTTGGGAAATTCTTCGTTTGCCGTGGCGACAGCCGCCAGGCAGAACATTGCGATCAAAACGGATATCAGTTTTTTGTTCATTGTGCCTCCCGTAAATCAGAAATTGATGTCAAGCTGCAGATTCAGCTGGTAAAGGTCAGCCACAGTATCAGCCGCCAGGGCAGGAACCACGGCGTTGTCGATAAAACCGCTGTTTGAAGCGATTGCAACAGGTGTGACAGTTTTGCCATCGCCGCCGTTGGTGTCGATGCGGCGGTAGGTAAGCGAAAATCTGGAGTTGGGCTTATACTTGTACCGGTAAATCAGGCTCATGACATTGCGGTCATCAGGCAATGTGTTGGCTGCCAGATCTGAATCATCATCGATATCCTCGTATCTGAGTACTATACTGCTGCGTGGGTCAAAGGAGTGGCTGTAGTTCACAAGGTAGGAATGGAAATTGCGCCAGTATTTCATGGCTTCAGCGCGGCGGATGATACTGCCTCCGGTCACACCGATGGATGTGAACCAGTCGCCGTAACGGAGATAATGCGCACGCAGGCTGTTGCGGTCATCGTGCTGATAGTTGAATCCTGCAATGTAGCCGAGATCTTTCTTTTCCAGGTCAGGGTCAGCGTCCAGGTTGACACTTTCGTCCCAGCTTTTCTGGGAAATCTCACCGAAAATCTGCCATTCCTGGTTGATGTTGAAATTAAGGCTCAGACCCAGCCAGGCTAAGGTTTCAAGTGAATCCTCGGGAGCGATGCCGATGTTTGCCGTACCGTCCGGCATCAATGTGCCTGAGGCGTTCCGCAGTCTGGAATAATACAGTTCATACATGAAGCGGTCTTCGTAGTTACCTTTGACACTGATGAAGCCCAAGTCCAGACCGTCATTGTCATTGGGATCGGTAAATCCGTTGGCGACCGCGGCATTGTTGTACTTGAATCCTGCGACAGTCAACTGGTAGAAGGGATCAGGAAACAGTTCCCTGTTCAGAACTATGCCGTCATAGGTGCCGGAAATATTGAGGAGATTACCGGCTCTGAACGGCTGGCGACCGATTCTCAAAAGGCTTAATCCGCGCAGTTCAGTGAAATCAATCAGAACCAGTGATGCGCGCAGATCGGTGTTGGTTCTTGAATTCTGGGTGCCGAAAGTGCCGTCCTGAGCACTCCAGTCGCTGTTGGCTGTGTCCCAGTCGCCGAATTTGTCGAGACGCAGGAATCCGCGGACACCGGCATCGTGCTTCAGGCTCAGATTAAGTGAAATTCTCTGCTCGAAATACTCTGTGTTGTAATAGCGGGCAAAGGGTCTGGTATCGGAGTTATCGCTGTATGATGTACCCGAGTATTTTACCGTGCTGTCTCCAGAGATAGCCAGTTTGGGATTGGGCATGGCCCGGGTGGCTTTCATGCTCTTGACCTCTGACTTGACGGTCTTGATTTCACCGCGCAGTCCGGCAAGGGTTGAGGACAGCTTTTCACGCCTGACTCCCAGAAGTGCCAGTTCATCCTTGAATTCTTCGGAAATCATGGACATATCAGAAAGTGTTTCAGGACTCAGGTTTTTGAGCAGCTCAGGATCTTTCCCCAACTGATCGTAAGCTCGGGCCAGCAGCAGTGCGAATTCGTATCTGGAGACTTCCTGCCCGCCTTTCAGGTTGCCATCGCTGTAGCCGGTTAAAATCCCGGCGTCCGACAATGCTTTGACCGCATTGTACGCCCAGTGTCCGGCTGGAACATCCGAAAACGGGGACGCCCCTGCATATGCCGCCAGGCACAGTCCAAGGGCCATTAGTGCTGCAAGCGATTTCTTCATCCGTCCTCCTCAAGGGTCTCTTTTTTCTTTAAATTTTATCTATCGCAAAAAAGACTTGCGCTCAAATTTTAGCATAACCGGAATTTGATTACAAAATCATTTTTCAGGATTGCGGTAATTCAGAGCCGCCTAAACTGTAAGGCCTCATTTTGAAAACTGCGGTTGACAGATTCTCGACAAAATGACAGCTGTGGCGCTGCGTACCGAAAGGTGATTGTAATCACTCTGACCAGTCACCGGTTCCAGCTGTACACACGACAATCGGATCGCATCATCATGCAGGCCATGTCCTGTACCGAACAGGAGAAAAACATCGCGCTTCTCTTCTCTGACCTGTTCATTGAGGTCGGAAAAGGTGCAAACCTTTTCCATGCGGATGGACGCGGAAGTTGTCACAACTAAGGCATTGGGTGTTCCGGCCAGGAGGTCTTCGAGACTGGGGACGATGTGCACTAAAGACATGGCCTGGTGGCGGTTCCAGTTCCATTCGAAGGCTTCCTTTGTGCCCCAGAAATCCACAACCCGCTTCAGGAACTCACGCTGTCTGGGCTCAGGATGGACAACGAACAGATGTGAAACACCAAATGTGGCGCAGGAGCGCGCCATATCCTGAACATCGAGAGGATATGCTGCTGTGGCGGTTTTTTCTCCGAGGCGGTTCAGACATGGATAGTGGATCAGCACGGCGTTAAGCATCGGATTGGTCTTCCAGTAATTCCCGGTCAGAATCGGAAAGCGCGAATTTTTCGAACAGATCAGGACGCAGTCTGCGGGTGCGCGTGAGAGCCTGCTTTCTGCGCCACTGTTCGATGCGCTTATGATGCCCGGATATCAGAATGTCCGGAACTGGTTCCCCTCTGTACTCCGGCGGTCGGGTGTAATGAGGGTAGTCAAGAAGTCCGTGACAGAAAGATTCATTGATTAATGACTCCTGGTCGCCGATTACCCCCGGAATCAGGCGAACAATGGCTTCGATCATGGCAAATGCAGGAAATTCCCCGCCCATAGTGACAAAATCACCAAGAGAGACTTCAAAGGGTCTGAGAATTTTGACGATGCGTTCATCGATTCCTTCGTAATGTCCGCAGATAAAAGTCAGTTGCTCCAATTTGGACAGATCTGCAGCCATTTTCTGGTCAAAAACTGCTCCCTGAGGGGTAAGCAGGAGAAGCAGGGAGTCGTTAACTGCGCAGTTCACACTTTCAGCGGCATCAACCACAGGCGGTGCCATCATCACCATCCCCGGCCCTCCGCCATAAGGGTAGTCATCGATCTGCCGGTGCCTGTCCCGTGTGAAGTCCCGCGGATTGATGATGCGGAATTCAACGAGATTTTTTTCGACTGCCTTGCCCAGTAGGCTGTATGAAGATGCTGCCTGTGCCAGTTCCGGAAAAATTGTAATGATATTGATGATCATGTCAGGATGTTTACCAGTTCGCGGGCAGCCTCGTCAAGCTCGATTACGGAATTGGCCACATCGACCCTGGCGATGAAGCGCTTGAGAAAGGGTATGTGGAAATGATCGCTTCCCGTATCGATTCGCAGAAGCGGATTAGGTCCATCAGGTTCAAAAATCTCTGATACATCGCCGATTTTTTCTCCCCCCATGAGGACAGTGCATCCAGTCAGTTCGTGGATAAAATAATTGCCTGGTCCCGGATCGATGCGATCATGGTCATGGATTAGAAGCAGTTGATTGCGCAGTTTATTCACCTGCTCGCAGTCAGTATAGTTTTTAAAGCGCAGAACCAGTTTGTTCCCGGAAAATCTGACGCCGGAAATTTCCAGTTCGCTCATCCGGCCGTTAATGTCGATCAAAACCTTTTTAAGGCCTTGGAATCGCTCCGGATCAGGGGTCAGAGGCATGACCACAGCCTCTCCGGTGACTCCGAATGGTTTCAGTACTTTTCCGACAGCTGTCAGCATACGCGGTTCCTTCCTTGTTCCTTGGCGCGATAGAGGGCCTGGTCTGCCTTTTCAATCAACGCCTTTTTTCCCATGCCTGCTTCCAGACAGGCCACCCCGAAGCTGCAGGTGATAACTATACTATCAGGAATAGATGGCTGTTCGACATCAGCTATGGCTTCGCGGATGCGTTCGGCCAGTTTTAAGGCGCCTTGATAATGTGTTCCCGGACAAACCACAGCGAATTCTTCCCCGCCATAGCGCGAGAGAAAGTCTATTTCCTGGCGGATGACTTTCTGGGCGGCATCGGCAACGCTTTTCAGAACCATGTCACCGAGTTGATGCCCATACTGATCGTTAAAACGCTTGAAATGATCGATATCGAACATGATCAGGGAGAGATGATTGGAGAATCTCTTTGCGCGTAGAATTTCTTCATCCAGGCGGGCCTGGAAAAAACGGTGGATAAATACTCCTGTCAGCCCGTCAGTGATAGCCAGTTCATACAGCTGCCGTTTTTTGATGGCAATGGCCACTTCTCCAGCTAAAGTCAGGCCCAGCTTGCAGTCTTCAGGTGTAAATCCGGATTCCTTGTTCAGCAGGTTAATGACACCGAATACCATGTTTTCCGCGGTCAGCGGCAGACAGAGAAGGCATGAAAGTCTGAGGTTATGTTCCTGATCGCTGTAAGGCAGGAACAAGGTGCTGCTGCTCAGGTTGTTTTCCAGAGCAGGCACGCCTGTTTCAAGCACTTTTCCTGCGATGCCGTCTCCGCTGCGAAGAACGATCAGCTGGGCCGGTGAAATTTCCCCGGCCCGATTCCGGACTACCTTGGCCCGGAGGACGGACTCCTCAAGAAGCATGATGGATCCGTGCGAACAACCGATGGCTTCAATAACTATCTCCAGAATACTGGACAAAAGCTGAGAAATGTCGTTCTGATTGATGATGGCATGGATGGCCCTGTTGACGAAGTCGAGTTCATGGATTTTGCGGTCCAGCCTGGAATTGGCCGTTATCAGATCGCCGATCATTTTTTTGAGGTTGTCAGCCATTTTATTGAACTCAACGGCTAAGAATTCGATCTCGTCTCCTGTGGCGATATTCACGCGATAATCCAGTGATCCCCCGGAAACAGAGGTAACCCCTGTTACCAGCTGGTCGAGGGGGCTTGTGAATTTGCGGGCTGTAAAAAGCGACAGAGGAATGCTGATGATGGCGCAGATGATTGCCAGGAAGGCAAAAATTCTCTGGTTGCGCAGCAGGTTCTGGTGCAGGGCTTTGGAACTTTTGGAAGTCACGAGAAAGTAATCCGTGCGCAGAGCTAAAGGAAGGCATACCCCCAGCTGGGTATAACGCTCGCCCGGAACGGTGAATTCAATGACTCCGCCGGAGGGTTCGTGCTCTATGCGCAGCCTGAATCTCCGCATGTCCTCGTCCCTGATAGTAGTGGCAATGAATTCCAGCCGGTCGTCTGTGATTGTGACATGGCAGTCCGTCAGTTCGCTGATTTTGTCCAGAAACTCGTTTTTCAAGGGCTGCTCCATTACTATGTGACCGGCAGGTTTGAGCCTGCCCTCCAGGTGAACCGGTACCATGACGGAAATAAACAGTCCGTCACCGGCACAGGAGAGTTTTTTGAAGTAATCACCTGCAGGCAGCACAGGTATCTGCCCTGTCGCCGGGAG
>JAQTRI010000495.1 GCA_028711905.1 Candidatus Wallbacteria bacterium
ATAGCGCAGCGAGCGGGCATTGAGTTCAGCAGTGCTTCCCATGCCGCTGATTGTAACCTACTCTCCGGTAATGCGCCACTGATAGGGAAATCCCATCCGGAGTTATGGTAGAATCATTATGTGAAACACAAGGCTTTGAATGTTGCATTTGTCACTGCAGTCGTGCTGGGTATCAGCGCGCTTTTGTTCGGAAACACAGGATTGAAAGGGGATCATGGCATGCGTTTTAACGATCTTACTCCTGAGGAAAAAAGGGTTATCGAAAATAAAGGCACTGAAGCTCCGGGCAGCGGAAAATTCAACCTGCACGACCAGCCTGGGGTGTATGTGTGCCGGAAGTGCGGTTTTCCGCTGTATCTGTCTGAGCACAAGTTCCATTCCGGGTGTGGCTGGCCGAGCTTTGACGGCGAGTTGCCGGGCCGGGTGGCACGGACGCCTGATCCTGACGGCAGGCGCGTGGAGATCACATGCAGCCGCTGCGGGGCGCACCTCGGCCATGTGTTTGAAGGAGAAAGCCTGACCCCGAAAAACACAAGGCATTGCGTCAATTCAATCTCGCTGGACTTTGTTCCGGCCTTCACTGAGGAAGGCCATGAGAAAGCGGCTTTCGCTGGCGGGTGCTTCTGGGGTGTGGAACATCTGATGAAGGCTGAGCCAGGTGTGTTCAGCGTGACTTCAGGTTATACGGGAGGCACTGTTTCCCGTCCAACTTACGAAGAAGTCTGCACTGGAAAAACCGGTCATTTCGAGGCTGTGATGGTGACATTTGATCCAGCGATTACCGATTACCGTACCTTGGCAAAGATCTTTTTCGAGATCCATGACCCGGCACAGGAAGGCGGGCAGGGACCGGACATCGGCAGCCAGTATCGCTCCGCAGTGTTTCATTTTACAAAAAAACAGGGTGAGATCGCTGCGGAACTCATAGAGCAGCTGAAAAGCAAAGGCCTGGCAGTCAAGACCCTGCTGCTGCCTGCCGGTGTGTTTTATCAGGCTGAAGAATATCATCAGGACTATTATGAGCGGACAGGAAAGGTTCCATACTGCCATTCAAGAGTAAAGAGATTTTGAAACTTGAATCGGCTTTTTTGATCACAACGGTTTATGGGCGGGATATTACCCATAATCTGTAAAGAATCGAATGAATTGTGATAGAATAATATCATCCAATATCTGGAGGCGGAATGTTTAAAAAGGCTCGAAATGCTGATATCGGAAAGCTGCGGGGTGAAATTGTTTTCGCGTCCGGGAAGCAGGGTGATTACGATATCTTCAAGCTTTCCTTTGAAACAAAGGGAACTGTTACTCAGCTCACGACAGGGGATTGCTGGAACGATTCCCCAAACTGGTCACCTGACGGAAAAACGATTGCCTTTACCTCAACCCGTTCGGGATTTGCGGAGTTGTGGCTTATGGACGCTGACGGGGGCAGGCAGAGGCAGCTGACACACACGGAGAGGTTCCATTTGTCTCCGGCATGGCATCCGTCAGGAAATAAGTTGGTTTTCTGCGTAAATCACAGTGACAACGCTGATATTTACACGATCAACTCTGACGGATCGAACCTGACCCAGATCACTACTTTCCCCGGAACTGATTACAGCCCCAGATTTTCGCCTGACGGCGGAAAAATCATCTACAGTTCGTGCCATGAGGGAAACGATGACATCTGGCTTCATGTCATTGAGTCAGGAAAAAAAGAACGCCTCACAACACATCCCGCCCGGGATTTTGCTCCTGTCTATTCACCGGACGGCAGATTCATCGCCTTTGTTTCCGGAAGATCCACTGATGACGATTCTGACCTGGATATCTATATCATGAATTGCGATGGCACGAATGTGACAAGGATCACTGAAAACCGCGGCACAGATCGGTTTGTAACCTGGTCTCCTGACGGGCGCTATCTTCTTTACACAGCCAGTGAAAAAGACTCCTGCGCTGAAAGACTCAAGCTGGTGGATCTGACCGAGGCGAAGTTCCTGGGCCTTGGATATGACCGCCGCGCGATGGAAAATGAAATTGATGCCGAGGTCATCAGCATTTTTTCATCAGGTGCAGAGGGAACAGAAGGCATGGTCAGATCTTTGTTTTACAAAGATGAGTATTTTGGCACAGAACGCAGCCCCAGCTGGAAATACTGACCCGGAAAACAGCCGGCAGATGAAAAAAAAATCGATTACTGAAGAATCAGGAACGCTTCTGCTTCAGATCAAGGCGATATTGCTGGTCAGCCTGATCGGTCTACTTGGATACTGGATGCTTGTGACTTTCTATCCCCTGGCGGTTATGCTGGCAGGCGCAGTGCTTTTTGCTGCAGGATGGGATAAATTCAACCTGAAGCGTATGATCGAGGACCTGCCCTCATCTACTCCTGGCGCTGTTGCCATGGGTCTGGTTGAAGTCAAGGGAACTATTCAGAACCGTGAGGACCTGTATGCCCCGGTGCGCGGAAAAAAGTGCGTCTGTTACGAACTGGAGGTCGTCCCGGTCCGAGACGGCAGGACAGTGAATTCAGCGGCAGCAAAGTGGAGTGGACACAAGCCTTTTTACATCAGTGACGGAAGAGGTTCATGCGTTGTTTTTCCCACAAGCGCTGTCTGGCATATAGGGAAAGGCTCAAACTATGAATTTCGTAATCCTGAAGACATACCTGCTTCGTTACTCGAATTTCTGGCGCATAAAGGTGATGCGCATAAGTGTTTCTGCGGACAGGGCC
>JAQTRI010000092.1 GCA_028711905.1 Candidatus Wallbacteria bacterium
TGCTGATGCCCATCAGCGGAATGTCCCGCTCTAAAAAGGCCGTGATGTAGTTTTCCCTCCAAAGAACAGACGCGGCATCGTCAGAGGCAATAAACGAGCGCGGGTATCCGCCGCGCAGCCACAGTCTCTTCCATAGGTCGTCGCCGACATCTTCCAGGGTTAATCCGCTGAGTTGGTGATATCCGATCCTGCCGGCCAGAGATTCGGAGCTGTGCCTGATCAGATCCGGTGATGCACTGCCCAGGATCAGGTATCTCCGTTTCGGGTCCGAGTCCACAAGATAACGGAGCAAAGGAAAAAGATCGGGTTTTCTCTGAATCTCATCGATCACCACCAGGCCGGAAAGTCCCTCCAGAACGAGCTGCGGGTTTTCAAACATGCGCATGTCTCTGGGGTTCTCCAGATCGAAGCGCGCCTTGGCCTCGATTTCTGCGGATAGAGTGGTTTTGCCGCATTGGCGCGGCCCCAGAATGGCTGTGACTGGAAAAATGTTCATCAGATTCCGGATGCTGTCAATTTCCCTGTGCCTGCCGATCATAAGAGAAGTATACCCAATAAATATGATAATTCAACTTTCAACTATGATTTTTCACAGTAAACTACAACTCAACTCAGGCACAAGGAATTCATCCGCTTGACCTTTACAGCAGAAACTCCAGGCAGGTTTCTATGCTGATCAGCTCAACCGTGCTGCCCGGGTAAGAATCCAGAAACTCTTTCGGCGGCTTGTACTTTTTCCCTGTGAATTTCATTTCATATCCATGCAGCACTCCGCCTTCTTCCTCAATGTAATCGATTTCCTTCTGCTGGTGCGTGCGCCAGAAAAAGCAATTTTTCCTGACTCCCAGATTGGAGTTCCGTTTCATCCGCTCAGAGATGACGAAATTCTCGAACAATGCCCCTTTGTCGGAGCGCAGGTTCAAAGCATTGAAATTATTGATCAGCGCGTTCCTGATGCCTGTATCCCAAAAATAGATCTTGCGCAGCTTGCGCAGTTCATTGCGCAGGTTTCTCGAAAACGGCGGCAGCCGGAAAATGACAAAGGCCTTTTCCAGTATCGACAGGTAGTTTTCCACTGTCTTCTTGTCGATGCCCACCATTGAACCAAGTTCATTGTATGAAACCTCGCTGCCGATCTGCAGAGCTAAGGCCTGCAGCAACCGCAGCACAGCGTCGTGGTTTCTGATGCCCTGATATGCCATGACATCCTTGTATAGAGTACTGTCCGCAAGCCTCCCGAGAAGTCCCTTGTCACCAGAGAGCACCACCTCAGGATACATCCCGAAAATCATGCGCGTCTGCAACAGCCGGGAAAGCTCTAAACGGGACTGTATCTGCAGCAGTTCCTCCATACTGAAAGGATGCAGATGGAATTCAATTGCGCGGCCGGCCAGAGATTCCTTAATCCTGTCTGAAAGCTCAAACGCCGATGATCCGGTTGCAATGACCTGCACTTCTAAGAGATTGTCGGCAAACAGTTTCAGCGTCAGCCCAATGTTTTCAACCCTCTGCGCCTCATCGATCACTACCAGCCTGTAACCACGGACCATGGCTGCAAGCTCAGTAGAGGTCCTGCCGCTCAATCCCTGCCGCACATCGATTTCGTCACAGTTCAGGTACAGCGTATCAGCTTGTTTTTTCATGATCATGCGGGCCAAGGTGGTTTTACCTGTCTGCCTCGCTCCATAAATAACCAGCACTTTTCCCTGGAACAAGCTCTCAGCTGCCTGCTTCTGGATCTTCCTTGCTATATTTCGGTGCATGTAATCCCCTAATTTATTACATCTTGGTGATTACGCAAATATAACCTGATTCAGGAACGCTGTCAATAAAATAAGGTAATCGGTGATGGGTGATGGGAATTTTGAATGGTGAATGATGAATTTTGAATTGAAAGCAGGGGATTCTGCCATTCAACATTAAAATTCAACATTCAAAATCCCCCCCCTTTTCCGCTTTGCCCCTTCTCCGCTTGTCCGCTTTTTCCCAGTTGATTTATCGCGCCTTTTCATGTAATCTGAATATCTATTATTCAATCCGCAAGGAGTACAGATGCTTAAGCGCACTCTGACGGAAAGATTGAAGGCCCTTGCCGGGCAGTATCCAGCCATTACTTTGACCGGGCCCAGGCAATCCGGCAAGACGACCCTGGTCAGGCTTGCTTTTCCGGAGCTGGCCTATGTTTCGCTGGAACTCCCGGACGAGCGGGAGTTCGCGCTCCAGGACCCCAGGGGATTTCTGAACCGCTTCAAAGCCGGTGCAATTTTCGACGAAGTGCAGCGGACTCCAGATCTCTTTTCCTATATTCAGACTGCTGTAGATGAATTAGACCAGCCCGGACGCTTTATTCTGACCGGATCGCAGAATTTCCTGCTGTTGAAAAACATCTCGCAGACTTTAGCCGGGAGATGCGCGATCCTGCATCTTTTGCCGTTTCAGGCTGCTGAACTGCACTTCCGGATTCCGGCAGATCCGAAAATGCTCTCAGAGCCTGCAGCAGCAATCAAAAAACCCCATGACGACCTGATGAATACTTTATTCAAAGGTTTTTTTCCCAGAATCCATGACAAAAAGCTGGAACCAGGGGAATGGCTCTCAGGATATTACCAGACCTATGTTGAGCGCGATGTGCGCAGTGTTTTAAACATCGGGGATCTGGAGGCCTTTGACCGCTTTGTCAGGCTTTGCGCAGGGAGAAGCGGACAGCTTTTGAATCTGTCGGGACTGGCATCAGACTGCGGTATCACCCATACCACGGCCAGGCGCTGGATTTCAGTGCTGGAGGCCGGCTTTGTCATTGGATTGCTCAGGCCGCATCACAGAAACTTCGGCAAACGGCTGATCAAGTCTCCGAAGCTGTACTTCTTAGACACCGGATTGCTCTGTTTTCTTCTGAAGATCCGCTCTCCTGAAGAACTGCTTACTCATTCTTCAAGGGGAGCGATCTTTGAAAGCTTTGTTTACGCGGAACTGATCAAGGGTTTCTACCATGCAGGCCAGAGTCCGGACCTGTTTTTCTGGCGCGATTCAGCCGGGCATGAAATCGATTTTCTGATTGATTCCGGGACTCTTTACCCGATCGAGGTCAAATCAGGGCAGACGCTGGCCGGGGATTTTCTGGATCAGCTTCAATATTTCAGGGGGCTCTCAGGCTGCACAGGAGGCACTTTGATTTACGGGGGGGACGAAGCCATGACCCGCCAGGGAGTGCAGATCTATCCCTGGTTTACGCTGTAGCAGGCGGCAAGGGATTTTTTCTTTCCTGCCCATTACCCATTACCCGTCACCCGTCTCCCGTTACCCTAATAGGTAATCAGTAATAGGTAAACGGTAATTGGTTGATAGCCGTGCGAACGAAGTGAGCTACGGATATCAATACCCGAACCCTGAGTGAAATCAGAAAAAGAGGCTCTAAGCAAGGTGAGGGTATAATAGGTGATTGGTGATAGGTAATAGGTGGGAACAGGATCGGAATTGCGCCACATCTCCCCTTATCCGCTTTGCCCTCTTGACTTGGTTCACCATATGTGGTACACTTAAATTGGAGGTGAAATGATGCCGACAAAAAATCCCAGATTGAATGTGGTGCTCGATTCCATCCTGTACAGCAGCTTAACCAGGCTGGCAAGTCAGGAAGGCATATCCCTTTCCTTAGCTGCAAGAGACCTGATCAGGGAAGGGCTGGAAATCCACGAGGATCTTTACTGGCAGGAAGCCGCCCGCAAGAGGGAGGAAACCTTTTCTTCCAAAACCGCGCTCTCCCATGAAGAAGTCTGGAAGTAATGCCGTATCGTCTTCACTATCATCCGGATGTCAAAAAAAAGGACCTGCCAGGAATTCCTGCCAACATCAAGGAAAGGATCCGTAAAGCCATTGAGGAGCGGCTCTTGCCGGACCCCGGCAAATACGGTGAGCCCTTGCGAAGGGGATTGCACGGATACCGCAAATTGCGCGTTGGAGATTACAGGGTCATCTACAAGATCCGGGACGAAAACATCCTCATTCTAAAAATCGGTCACAGAAAAGAAGTCTATCGTCAGGTCGATGTGCGCATTGAATGACTTTGTCGTTTCAAAATCACCGGGGACTGGCCGTTCCCAAGTCCTTTGTTATTGATCTTTTGGTCCATAATGTATAATCGGTTTGACCCTTGTTCCTGAGGAAAATTGCAGATAATGCGCTATACATTATGGCCTGAAAGCTCAATAATCTTTACGGCCTGTCCCCACAAAATCGATAAAGCGTAAAAGCGTTAATGCGGTTATGCGGAAGGATCTTCCCCCCGCTTCCCCGCTTCTCCCCTTATCCGCTTTGCCGCTTTACCCCTTACCCGCTTTAACCGGCTTAGGTTCTAAGTTATAGGTTCCAGGTTATAGGTTGGGAAGGGATTTCTTCTTTCCTGCCCATCACCCGTTACCCATTACCTGTTACCTATCACCTACTACTACACTTCAGGGCAAAGGGATTCCTTGATTTTTCTCTCGTGATCCAAAAAATAGCGTTTCACTTCTTCCCAGCAAGTATGGTTCAGGCTGATCGGATCAGGCGAATTTTCCGCATCGGCAAAGTAAAACAGCGCTTTCAGAACATGGTAGCAATTGATCCGTCCCGGACCGTATTTTTCAAGAATCATCCGCTTCAGGTCCGTGGGAGCTGTGGTTCTTAAAATCTCGTACAAATCAAAAAAGTCTTTTTTTTCGGCCCGTTGAGCAATGGCAATCACCTTCATGCAGGCAATGTCTTGTATGCCGGCCACTTTGATGCCCCTGATCTCGGAGTATTCCTCAAGTACGCGATATGGATAATAAAACAGGGAAATTTTCACCTGATCCACAAAGGCCTGGATGGTTGATTGTTCTTCAGCAGCGATTCTGCCGCCAATAGCGGTTAAGAAGCGGCAAAAGTAATCGGTGTTGAACTCTTTTTCAGAAAAAAAATCCAGGTCCACACTTTTCCGATGGCCGAGATGCAAGGCTAAGGCCGTGCCCCCGGCCAGATAAAAAGATTCCACAAAATCTCTTTTCTGAGAAATCTTCCCGAGAATGTCGATCAGTTCAGGATCGATTGATTGTTCAAACATAAGACTTCTTCCTGAGGGATTCCGAAATGCACAGCCCAGAAATTGGCACCCTTACGGTCCAGATTCTTAGAACTTTTCAGCACTGCAATCAGTTGCTCAGCTGTGAATTTTTTCAGCATCCAGTTGACCTGCTCAGGATTGCCCAGGGTGATGATTCGCTCAATGATAAAATGGGTGTGTCTGCCGATTGATATGGAATCAACAGCCACATCCCAGAAGAGATTGCATAAAAGCTCCCTCTCTTCGGAGCTGAGCTGGTTTTTCTGCACTTGTCACGGCCTCTCTTATCCAACAACCGGATTCAGTCTTTACCGGTTGATTGATTTTACCAGATTCCAGCATCTGTGTCAGTATGGATCGAAAGGGATTTTTCCTTTCCTGCCCATTACCCATTACCCGTTACCCATTACCCTTAAAGGTAATCGGTAAACGGTAATTGGTGATTGGTGGAGACGGAATCGGAATTCCACCGCTTCCCCGCTTCCCCGCTTATCCGCTTTAACCGGCTTAGGTTCTAAGTTATAGGTTCTAGGTTGGGGAAGGGATTTCTTCTTTCCTGCCCATTACCTGTTACCCGTCACCCGTTACCCTAATAGGTAATCAGTAATAGGTAAACGGTAATTGGTTGATAGCCGTGCGAACGAAGTGAGCTACGGATATAGGCAGCCGTGTGAACGCAGTGAATTACGGATGACTATACCCGAACCCTGAGTGAAATCAGAAAAAGAGGCTCTAAGCAAGGTGAGGGTATAATAGGTGATTGGTGGAAACAGAATTGGAATTGCTCCGCACTGCCGCATATCCGCTTCTCCGCTTCACCCCTTACCCGCTTCTCCCCTTGTTCGCTTGACAGCATTGCCATTTCCGGCTATAAATATTACCAGTTATCAATGCAACTGGTAACGATTATTACCGATTTCAGGAGGCCTGATGCTGGAAACGATTAAATCCATGATCCGTGATTTTCAGGAATTCGATCCGGGCACGGGTATACCGCGCAGGCTGAGGGCTGAAACGGTCCGGGGCAAGGCCTTAGTCTGCATCGGGGTCCGGCGCAGCGGCAAGACCACCTATCTGCTGCAGATCATCGGGAAATTGATCGCATCCGGCATTCCAAGAGAGGACATTTTCTATCTGAACTTTTTCGATGACCGCCTGCACGGTCTGAAACACGAAGCCATCGGCATGATCACAGAGGCATATTACGGACTTTATCCGGAGAAAAAAAACACCCGGACCGTGTACTGTTTCTTTGACGAAATACAGGTTCTGCCGGGCTGGGAATCTTTTATCGATCGCTTGATGCGCACGGAAAAGTGCGAAATCTATCTGACAGGATCTTCAGCCATGATGCTTTCCAAGGAGATCGCTACTCAGATGCGCGGCCGGGCCTTAGCCTGGGAAATGTTCCCGTTTTCCTTCAGGGAATTCCTGGATTTTCAAGGTGTCCCCAGCCAGGACTTCACATCCTCCAGGAAAAGGCTGTTGATCCAGAAGGCGTTCGACGATTACTGGATGACAGGGGGCTTTCCAGAAGTCGCCGGATTGCCGGCTCACCTGCGTGTCATGACCCACCAGGAGTATTTCAATGCTATCCTGTACCGGGATCTGATCGAAAGGCACGACATTTCCCACCCTCGGGCCATTGCGGATCTGGCCCACAAACTGATCAATGACACAGGTTCCATGTATTCGGTGAACAGCCTGACCGGATATCTCAAATCTCTCGGACACAAGGCACCGAAAGCAGCGGTAGGGGATTATGTGGAGTGGTTCGAAGACGCCTACTTTCTTTTTACCGTTCGGATCTACGATGCTTCTCTGGCCCGCAGCAGCACCAACCCCAAGAAAATCTACTGTATTGACCACGCCATGGTGGCATCGGTCTCCTCGGGGATTCTGGTCAATTCAGGGCATCTTCTGGAAAATCTTGTATTTATCTCCCTCAGGCGCGCGCATCAGGAAATCTGCTATTACCGCACCAGAGCCGGCAGGGAAGTGGATTTTATCGTACCGGAGCGAGGGCGCATCAGGCACTTAGTGCAGGTCTGCGAAACCATGGCCGCCCCTCAGGTGAAGAAAAGGGAGGTCACGGCCCTCAGCGATGCCATGGCAGAGTTGAAGATGAAATCCGGCACCATCGTGACTAAGAGTGAAACCGGCGTGATCGATGTCCCTGCCGGCAGGATCGCGATTGTGCCTGCCTGGCGTTTTCTGCTGGAACTTGAGCCATAAAGCGGCACATTCCCGGGTTGCGGGTCGATTTCAAATCGACCCCTACGACATTCATTGCCGCTTTGCCCGCCTTTACACAATCCTGACGCCGCTTCTGATGATTTCCCTCACAAAAACATTACTTTCATCGAAATCGGCTGCGGTGAACGGCATGGGCGAGATGGACCAGTCAATCTCTTTTTTGAAAGGTCTGAGGCGTTCCACATCGTTGAACCTGTTGCCTTCAAAATCGTCTGAAACGATGGCCAGATCAATATCGCTCCACTGGTCATAAGTACCCTTAGCGTATGAGCCGAAAAGCACAGCAGTTTTGATCCTGATCCGGTTCTGTTCAAGGGTTTCCAGATAACGCCTGATTTTATTTTCTATTTCAACCGGGATTTGAGCCATGAATGCACTTCCTTGATCTTGGTGAAATTAGCCTCAGCAAACTCCTTAGTGCAGATCTTCTGAAAATCCTTCTTCACATCCGGATACCGTGCCTCAATGTTGAACTGGGTAACCCGGTCGAGAAATACGATCAGATCAGGGTCAGGATTCAGCCGCGCCGTCTGCGAAAGTTTAACCAGATCGTGAGATCTTGGCGGGTTCTCACCAATGGCTTCGATATAGATGGCCTTCAGGGTCTTTTCGAGCACCAGATGGCCGATGAAAAGACACCAGGCGTAATCCCTTTTCTCGAAAAGATGCTCAGCGACTGTCAGATCGCTTTCGGCGGAAGACACCCAATATTGAATCTGCTCATGGAGTTCCATGCTTACATGTTAGCCAGATTTTCCATGTAAAGCAACAGGTGGATGGAGGGGTAATCAGTAAACGGTAATTGGTTGATAGCCGTGCGAACGAAGTGAGCTACGGATATCAATACCCGAACCCTGAGTGAAATCAGAAAAAGAGTCTCTAAGCAAGGTGAGGGTATGATTGGTGATAGGTGGGAACAGGAGCGGTAATACGCCGCTTTGCCGCATTCTGCGGTGATTACGCCCCTTATTCACCGCAATTTTTGCGGCGATTACTTGACTCGCGATTAAATGTCGGTTATTCTCAATCGCAGGGGGCCTGACATGAAGTATATCCACGAGCTGCCCAAGTGGCCGGAATTCGCCTGGGATATGCAGATGCTGGCTGAAGTTCTTGCCGCTGTGCGTCACAGGCAGGGCAGGCACCTGGGAAAAATGGAATCCCTCGGCTTTGATCTGCAGAACGAGGCGCACCTCGCTACCCTGACCCGGGAGATCATCACTTCTTCAGCCATTGAAGGGGAAAGACTCAATACGGACGAAGTCCGGTCTTCCATTGCCCGGAAACTGAGCCTTGATTTCGCAGGCCTCCCCAGACCGGGCAGAAGGGTGGACGGCATAGTCGACATGATGCTTGACGCCACCCGGAACCGCGACCAGCCACTCACAGCCGAAAGACTTGGCGCATGGCATTCGGCTTTGTTCCTGTCCGGCAGGAGCGGCCTTGCGAGAATCACTGTCGGAGCCTGGCGCAGAGACGAGTCAGGACCCATGCAGGTAGTTTCCGGCCCCTTGGGGAGAGAAAAAGTCCATTTCCAGGCCCCTGCTGCAGGCAGGATTGAAACTGAAATGGGGACATTCCTTGAATGGTTCAACCGGAATTCGGACATCGACCCGGTGCTCAAGGCTGCTGTCAGTCATTTCTGGTTTGTAACGATTCATCCATTCGACGATGGGAACGGCAGAATCGCAAGGGCCATATCCGAGCTCGCGCTGTCAAGGGCGGACAGGTCCGGGAACCGTTTCTACAGCATGTCCAGCAGGATTGAAGCGGAAAGAAAAGACTATTACAGGCAGCTCGAACGGGCACAGAAAGGGTCCCTTGACATCACACCCTGGATCGCATGGTTTCTGGGCTGTCTGGACAGGGCTCTGGAAGCCGCGGACATCACGCTTGATTCGGTGCTCAATAAGGCAAGGACCTGGCAGAAGATCGACGGCACCGGGCCGGTGAACCAGAGGCAGCGGCTGGTGATCAACCGCATGCTTGGCGACTGGCAGGGGAATCTGAACACATCCAGATACGCAAAATTAGCCCGGTGCTCGACAGATACCGCTTTGCGGGACATACGCGAGCTCTTGGACCGCAGTATCCTGGAAAAAAACGACGGGCAAGGTAGAAGCACGAGCTACAGGTTGATAGCCGTGCGAGCGAAGCGAGCTACGGATATCAATACCTGAACGCAGTGAAGGTATAATCAATGCTCCGGGGACTGGCCGTTCCCAAATCCTGAGTTATTGATCTTTAGGTCCATAAAGCATACACGGGAATTCCCATGTTCCTAAGGAATTGCCGCCGAAATCGATATTCTTTATGGACTGAAAGCTCAATAATCTTTACGGCCTGTCCCCGCCATCAAGCAGTATGGGATTTCTCCTCTCCTGCCGATTACCCGTTACCCATCACCCATTACCCTAATAGGTAATCAGTAATAGGTAAACGGTAATTGGTTGATAGCCGTGCGAACGAAGTGAGCTACGGATATCAATACCCGAACCCTGAGTGAAATCAGAAAAAGAGTCTCTAAGCAAGGTGAGGGTATGATTGGTGATAGGTGGAAACAGAATCGGAATTGCGCCGCACTGCCGCATCTCCACTTATCCGCTTTGCCGCTTCCAGACAGCATTCCATGGAACAGCGACAATGTTCGGGTCCGCAAGATAACACTCTTTTCCGGCATAGACAACCAGCGCTGGTTTAACCTTCTGCCGCCCATATGTGTCGGAAAAAGCCTTCAAACCCCTCAGGTCATTCCCGTCTAAATGGGTCTTGCATTTGACCTCCACCGGAAACAGGAATCCGTTCCATTCCAGGACTAAATCCGCTTCAGCTCCGCCGGCTGTGCGCCAGTGGTAAAACTGCGGTGATGGGGCCATACTCGATGCCTGACATCTGATTTCGTGAAACATGAAGCTTTCGAACATCGATCCGAGAAGCGGGCTGACTGCCAGCGCTTCAGGGGATGAAACGCGCTGGAGAAAGCAGGCGATACCTGTATCGGCGAAATGCCCCTTGGGTTTGCCGCACAGTCTTTTGACAGTGTTCCCGTGGTACGGACCGGCCTCTTCCCACTGGTAAGTGCGCAAAAGCAACGCCAGCCAGCGCTGAGCAGTGGTAGGGTTGATTCCAGCTTCCCTTCCAAGCTGCGAATAATTGATCTCGCAGGAAGTCAGAGCTGCGGCAAGGCCGAGGAAACGGCTGAATCCTGAGAGCT
>JAQTRI010000093.1 GCA_028711905.1 Candidatus Wallbacteria bacterium
CTTGACGCCGATGGCTCTGAATGTACAACAGCAGAGATGCTGATCGTGGACGGCAAAGTCGGGATCGGGATCACAGGGCCAACCCAGCCGTTGCATGTTTACACCACCACTTCGGACGACAACGGCGGTCACATCAAGTATGAAAACGCCAATACAGGCGCTGGGGCTGTAACCAATGCGCAGCTGATCGGTAAGAGCCGCTATGGCACCCTGCAGAACATGGTCTGGGAGGATAAAGGCGCGCGCATCGGCATGCGATCGACCGCCAATGGCGGGGCAGGCAATGTATACTTCACAGCCGGAACCGACTCCATCAGGGGGTTTATAGACGGTGCGAACGGTAATTTCGGCATCAACACACTTTCTCCAAGGGGAAAGCTGGATGTAGTCGGACCCGCAGGCACTGCCGGCTGGCCGGTCAGTGTCGATAACCTACACGATCTTGGCGGTGGTGTTTACCGGCTGGCGGCATGGTATACGGCTGGTACTTATCGTGCTGATGTTTACTGGAACGGCGCACAGATTCTCTACACTACGGGTTCGGATTATCGGCTGAAAGAAAATCTGAAGCCGGCAGCCAATGCGCTTTCCCGGATCATGGAACTGCCGGTTTTCAGTTTCAACATGAAAGACGATCCGGACAAGAATGAAAGTGAAGGCTTTCTGGCCCATGATTTACAAACTGTAGCACCGTATGCGGTCTCAGGCATTAAAGATCAAGTTGATGATTCCGGCAAACCGGTGTATCAGACCGTGGATTACGGCAAGCTCACCCCGCTGCTGACTGCCGCTGTGCAGGAACTTAAGGCTGAAAATGATGATTTGAGAGTTGAGCTGGAACAATTGAAATCAGCGACAGCTGATGAAATCGGTGCATTGCGTTCAGAAATCCATGCGCTGAGGGAAACCGCATTCTAATGATCCGCGGCTGAGTTTTCTGAGAAGGCAAAAGATCGATTCTGCTGCTCGGCCTTACGGCTGATCATACCGCGAGTGCTCATGCTGCAACAAGGAGTGCACCGGATGACGGCAGAACAAAGGAGGTTAACTGATATGATCCGCGCTGCAACAATGGAAGACGCACCGGCTGTCTGCCGGATCTACAATCATTACATTGAGCACACCTGTGTCACATTCGAAGAAATTCCGGTAACGGTCACGGATATGGAAAACAGGATCAGGAAAGTTACTGAAAAGTATCCCTGGCTGATTTACGAAGAAAAAGATCTGGTGCTCGGTTACTCTTTTGCTAACGCCTGGAAAGACAGAACCGCTTACAGGTACTGTGCCGAGAGCTCGGTCTATCTTTCTCACGATGCCACAGGCAGGGGCGTTGGCCGGAGCCTTTACAGTATTTTACTGTCAGAACTTGCTGCGCAGGGCGTTCATTCGGTAATCGGCGGCATCGCCCAGCCCAATCCGGCCAGTGTGGCTCTGCATGAAAAGCTGGGATTCAAGAAAGTGGCGCATTTCCGTGAAGTGGGACGGAAGTTTGACCAGTGGATCGATGTGGGGTACTGGGAACTGACGCCGTTGATTGTGGTTAAGTCTCATGATGAACAGATTTAAAGTGATAGGAAGATTGTTTCGCTTTTGCCTGCCTGACCAAAATGTGGTTCGCCGGATAAGAAATCACGGCTTCTTTATATAGACTAAAACAGCCTGGAAAAAATAATGTCGCGCTCATCGATTCTGGACATTCTTTGATTATATCCGCTGCAGCGGAGCCTGTCATATTGGAGATACTGTTACATTGTACTTAACTCCTGGAATGCTGAAAGTATCGCAGCAGAAGCTCAAATGCAAGATTCAGAATCAGGAACCCGGACCGGAAAAGGGATGGAAAAAATAGATGGTTATGCCATCCCCCTTACCTGACCCAAATATCGAATATCGAGACGCGTCCCCAGGTACACCCCCCCAGGTACACCCACCCAGGTACACCCAGGTACACACCCAAAAAGCGGCCTGTTTTCAACATGTGCTGAGCGGTCTCAAGATCATACTCGGCAAGCTCGATCCAGTTTTGAGTAATCGTATCCGTCATAGGCAAATAGTAACATCTGTGAGCGTGGATATCAATGCCCTTTCTCGCTCCACCGACAACCTTGGAATCCGGATCGAGCCGATCATTAATCGCTGCCTGAGCATCATGCATTTTGTGGAAAACAACAGGGCCGAACGCTGAGCCGGGCCGCAGCATTGCCAGTTTACGACAGACCCCTCTTGATGGATTTTGATGCGATCTGCGGCTTGCAACCCGAATCAGTGAGATGTATCGTGGAAGTGATCATTAAGAATCTTGAAGCTTTTGAGCAGTGCGGTGCTGAAGCTTGGCTGACTTCCCAGAAACAGCGCTGGACATGCCGGTGCGGGGAGCGGTTTTCCTGGTATGATGAGTTTTGTGCGAAGTGTGGATCGAAAATCAAGGGCTTAAAAAATCAGTGTGCTTAGTATATGCAGCAAGAAATATTTTGAACTTCACGAGCATGCCTTCATTTTGAGACCAGGCGCGGATTGCAGTAACATCAATTTCCTGGTTTACAGCAACGGCAACAGCCTGATCAAAGGATCCTTGATCGTTCCAGTGATAAAACCCAGCTAATCTGTCCATCACGCATTGCGTAGGTGTGAGTATGCTTAAAACCCCAACTTCTGAAACGAGTTCAGCCCATTTGGTAATCGGCAGTCTGCCGATGCAAAGAGGAGGAGACGGGAATTCAATAAAAAAGTCGGTTTCAGGATGCGTATAGTGCCTTCCTGCATTTTTGTGGAAACCAAGTTTTTCCATGGCTCTGCGGATTTCCTTCGCAGTTGAAAAGGAGATAAAATCAAGATCATACGACTGGCACCGGCCATGAGTGTAAATCGTTACAGCTGCACCTCCGGTGAGAACTGCTTTGATGTTGCACTGGTTCAAATGCGAGCAGACGATGAACGCTAATTCGCGCAAGCTTGTTTCCCTGGTGATTTTCATAGGGGTTTCCCGGCTCTGCGCGGCCTGGTGCGCTTTTTGTAGTATGTAGCCAAGATATCATCAGGCATGAAATCAAAGGCTTTGCAGAGCAGTGCCAGCAGTTCATCCCTGAATGGATATCTGGGGTTCCAGGTATATAACCTGGTCCTTCCCTTTAACCTGCTCACGAGCACACCCGCTCTTTCCAGTTTTTCCAGCTGGAGTTGTACCATGCTTACCGGAAAAGAGAAGTTTCCGGCAATCTCCGTGGGATAGCCTTCCCCATATCGAGCCAGAAACAGCAGGGCTTTGCTTGCAGTAGAATTTCCGAACAATTCATCCAGCATACTTTCATTATAGCTCAAAACCAGAATTTATCAACCTATAATATAGGTTACACAACCAAGTTTTCAGGTTGTTGAAACTGAGCAGGCGATACAGGATGCATCAATGCAACCGGGAGAAAACACAAAAAATCTTACTCACTTAAACACCAGTTGTTTCGATACATTCGTATGCGTCAATTGCTGCCGCTCGTATTTTTTTTTATGGCCGCATTACGGATCTGTGCCGCAGACATTACAGCTACGCTGGATTCCAGTGACGGCAGCAGCGGTTTCATCTTTAAGGATTCCTCAGCAACAGAAGTCGGGTACATTGATTCAGACGGCAATCTGACAATCAAAGGCGGGTTGCGCTTAGATGCCGGTGGTGTTAAATGTGCGACAGCCGAAATGCTGATCGTGGACGGAAGAGTGGGGATCGGGACCACCAACCCGGAAGTTGCACTCCAGGTCGATTCAGGAATTGTCAGTTTTACCAGTCAATCTGCGGTTTCCGTGGTATGCAACACCTCGTTTACATCGATTCTCGGCGCTACGAAAATACCTTTTTCCCAGGAAATCTACGACCGGCAGAACGAATACGACCCTGTAGTCAATTACCGCTTCACCGCGCAAGCGACAGGCGATTATCTGGTGTGTGCCTGTCTCTATGCTCCCAATGTAGGCGTGTATGAACTGGACCTGCATATTAACGGCGTCCGGGAAAAGGGTTTTGCCGGGTCTTCCAACTATGCCGGAGGTTATGCCTCAGGCAGCCGCGTGACACATCTGACTGCCGGGGATTATCTCGAGATCTGGATGTATCAGGGAGTAGGTGCACTGGCCGTGAATATCAATTCCATCCACAACTGGATGACCATCAATAAAATCAACTGAAAAGGTTTACTGCCAAAAATCAGCCGAAAAATAATGGCAGTTGATTTTTCACTCCGGAAGATACTTGAGCCCCGACTGCTGCAGACCCGATCTCATAGCTTCCACACTTGCGCGGGCGGAATCTTGATCCATGAAGGGCCTGGAAAGTTTTCCTGTGAGCAGCCGGTAAATCACATGGTGCACAACATCGCATACGCGGTAACGATATGCTCCGCTGCTGCGGGGTGTTACAGCCTCGTCTCCCAGAAATTCCCTTAAAACCATGGCTGCCGGTTTATGCCCTGACAGTTCCACCATTCTCAGTCCATTGATCAGATTACCTGTGCGATCTGCTTGCAGACTGTTCCATGATGACGATCTGACAGCCTGATCCAGCCCCCTGATGCAGCATTCCAGAGGATAAAGGCAGGCGAAGTCCTCAACACTTCCGTATTTTTCGACCAGATGCAGTGGAGGCTTGATGCCATGTCTCCGGCAGGATGAAATAATCAGTTCCATCATAAAAAGATAAGAATCGATCAGATAGCGGTTGGCTATTAAATGATAAGCCGGGTTCTGACGCAACCTGGCCATTTCAGCGGCATATTCCTGCTCTTTCAATGTCAGGAAGGCATAATCCGCTGCTTCACCGGACCCTGGCAGGCCTCTATTGAGCATCTGGTTGATGCAGTATGCTGAAATCAGGAGATTGCTGTCATGATACAGTTCTGTCACGAGAGTCGCAGCTTCGCTGGTAACACCACACATGGTGGCTAAAGCGGCAAGACGCATGACGGTATCTTTTGATTCCCTGGCTGTGTTCCTCAAAAAATCGATACTCTCGCGATCAGTCCTCCCGTATAAACCTGTAATCAGCTTCACACGAAAAGGAGCATCCCCCCGTTCAAAGGCCCAGGAAAGTCCCTGCATTTCAGCTGCAGAACAAGCCGCATAAGTAACGCAGAACATCAGAAAATACAGAAAAAAAGCTTTGCTGATCCGGATTCCCATCATGTTCATTCCCCCGGACAATCTGTCTCATGGATTGCCCATTACTGACCTTCATCTCAGTAATTATAACCCGCATTTGACCGGCTGTCGATTTTGACCTATGAGGCACTTGCACTTGCAAAACTCTCTTTTTAAACCGAAACTGTACCGGGAGCAAATTATAATGGCGGAGTTTTGCCGAAGGTGCCTCAAGTGAGCCTTTACCCGGAGCAAAGCCGGGTTGATGGCTGTAATATTTGTCTTTTAGACAAATTTAACAGACATCAACATTTTGCAAAAGGCTCCTACTTGTAATAATTTCAAAAAAGGCTAAAATTTTACTATGACCATCTGCAACAGAGCATTTGTTATATGTCTGGTAGTTCTTGCCGCAATACCGGCTAAGGCTGTTCCAATCGAATCATTGATTTTTGATTGGTTTCACGAATACTCGGTTCTTGTGGGTCTGACTAAGCTGTCTGCAGACGGCGACCCTCTGTTTGTTGATGCTGCCGCACTCCAAACCCGCAGTGTCAATCGCATGACCGGTCAGGTAGTGAACCTGGCTCTGAATGATCCGTACTTTGCCCCTTATTTTTCTGCTTTTCTCACTCGCCACCCTGATCATGTTTTTCTGCTGCTGCTGGCTGAGGTTCGCGAAGCCATTCAAGTCAAACTCTTAACCGGAGAACCGGGACGATACAGGGAACGGCTTTCTTATCTCGATCCGCTTGTAACGCCCGTGTGGAACAGGGGAGAGGTCTTGTTCGACTATTTCGGCCTGATCGAATGCAAAGGACAGCCCGTATCCGGTGTGCTGACCGAGCTTTATATTAACGGAGAATTTATTGCTCACTGCATCAGCGATCCTGCCGGGCACATTGCTTTTCAGGCGATTAACAGCGAAAATTTTCAGCTGCGTCTGTCCTGTGACGGTTTTTTCATGAAAACCAAAACAGTCTACAATTTCGGCCACAGCAATATCGATGACGACAGGATTGAGATCATCAGGCGGATTCCCTGGACCCTCTCCGGCCGTGTTTCTTGCCGTCTCCAGCCTGTCGCCGGGGTAACCGTGCTACTGAAAAACGGCAGTGACAGTGATTTTTCTTCTGTTACAGATGAAGACGGATATTATTCATTGTCTCCATTATACGCGCGGGAGTGCACAATTCGCGTCACATGCGATGGTTATCATGGATCAGTCATATGGAAAGCCAACCCTGCTCAAGCAGATCTGACGCTGGATATTGAATTGCGAAAACAATCATTGTAAGTAAAACCATTGTGGTTATCACGCTTTCGAACATCCGCACAAGGCACTCCTTCATTTGTAACAAATTGTAACAAATTGTAACTGGATTCATCCCTTAATCCCGAATATGATTGTTTTTGAAAGAGCCTAACTGAACATACCCCTCAGCGAATCTCTTTCAGACCTGTAGTCCACTTATACTCTCGTTCCCAGCCGTGAATACGGCTGATTTTTTTTTCCGCTTGTTTCATCCTTCCACTTGGGTATAATTAATGTAGGAACACAATAAGCTGAGGGGAACATTCATGAAAAACATCCTGGTGCTCTGCTTCTGTTTCATAGCTTTCGCAGTTCTGGCATTCGATGAACGCGATTTTCAGGTAACCATCAGGGCCGATGAGATCAATCGGTTGATGTCCCAGGCTATGTGCCAGGCAGACCTGATCGATTCTCCCAGACTTACCTTCTACAGTCGCAACCGGTTTCAGTTTTCCTGCATGTATTATAAAAAGATCATATTCTGGCGCTGGCGCCCTGTAACCATTAGCGGGGTGGTCCAGGTTTCATCTCAGGGTGATCTGGACATCGGCCTGTCTTCAGGAGTAGCCGGCAACTGCGACTGGGACATCAGCAGATGGCTTCCCATGTTCATGCAGGACGCGGTCTGCCGCATCAATTCCACTCCCATGGACCCTCAGTACAAGGTTCAAGCCCAGTATCTTCCCACAAATTGCCTGGGAGGATCCTGTGTGTGGGGTGCTCTGCGCCTGAAGATCTCCAAAAAAGTCATTCTCCAGGGCATGAGCGATGTCAGGCTCAAGCATGTGATTTTCCATGACGGTTTTGTCACTGTCAGCTCTACAGACAATATGGCCGCTTATCACAAAGCAGATGTAGAAGGCTTCCTCGGTGTGGGAATCATCCGCGAAGCACTCAAAGCTGTTGTGGCTGATGCCGGAAGTGACGGATTCAGCGTCAAAGACCTGGAAATCAAGCTTTCCCAGAGCAAAGCCGATCTGACATTCGATGTGGTGGAAAACGGTCAGGGAACCAAGGTCACTGTTAATACCGGCATTGAAAACGGCAATCAGAATCTGGTCAAGCTCATACTGCTTTCAGTCAGTGCTGTAACAGAAAATGCAGCAGAGCAGGCAGACCCTGATCTGATGCTCGGAAAAATCGTGACTCTGATCAACAACAACCTGAAAAAATTGAATATCACGGCCCAGAACGGAGTGATGCAACTGGGATACGATGCCAAAAAGGCCATTTCTTTCAGGATCGACTTCAAGCATATCCTGGTGTTCAAGCTGCAGCCGCAGATCTTCAATATCGATCTGCAGAATGGATACATCAGCGTGGCAGCAAGTATCGATTAATCGTTACTGCGAGTTATTATTCGCGTTTTTGAACGAAAAAAATGTCCTGCCTCATAGCAGGACATTTTATTATTGAGCTTTCAGTCCATAAAGAATATCAATTTTAGTTACAAATCTTTAGGACCACGAGAGTTTACGGGTATACTTTATGGACCTAAAGATCAGAAATTGATGCGCATTATCCGTTAAAAAGCCTTTGTCAGCATTTCGATCAGATCAAATACCTCGTCAACAGTCATGGTAACTGTGGCTGTTGAAGCTGCCTTTACTTGTTGAGTGCCGCTTTGCTGATTCAATTCATGGTTCATGACTCTTACTCCCTTTTTCTTTAATAATGCAATTATTATTCGCAAATACGGAATTATCAAGTTACAAAAGATAACAATTTGTTACAATTTGTTGCAATCAGAAAAAAATCAATTGCCCTGAAGGATCCTTATCGTTGGAAACACCCGCTGATTCAGCAGTTGCTCGAATGTTTTCTGCGCCATTCCGGCAGATCAGTTCACGAAACGCTTTCAGATCAAAGGGAAGAAGAGCGCGCTTCGGCATTTCCTTCAGGGATGAACCTGACTCAACAGCCTGAACCTCTCCGGGTCTAAACGCCCGGACCTTTCCATATTCGCCGTCAAAACCCTCTTCGATCAGCACCTCACTCGAGCGCATGCGCCTGATTGCTTCACAAAGAGCAGATCCGCACAGCCGGCTGATTTCTTCCAGCGGAGTCTGGATCAGAAGCTGCAGTTCAGGACCGGCTGTTCTGATCACTTCCAGACACTTAGCTGTCACTTTTTTTGATTTCGAACCTGTGCCTGTGATCTCAGCAATGATTTCAGCCAGTGGGATAATGAAATAAAAAGGCAGCCGTCCCGGTCGTGAAAGCACATCATTCCTGTTCGAGAGCTGAGCCACCCTTGTCAAGACACCGACAACTACGCGCCTGCCGCAGACCGGACAGATTTCATTGTGTTCGATTGTCTGCAGGGGATTCCAGCAAACTTTGCACTTGCGATGACCATCAAAGTGGTATTTGCCCTCCTGCGGGTACATGTCAATCGTGCCCCCGCAGCAAGCGGATGATGGCTGGCGGATGGCTCTGAGCAGTTCAGGGTAAGAAAGACCAATGTCAAAGATGTTGGCGTTGCGCCCGAGCCGGTCCGGAGAATGCGAATCAGAATTGGACATAAGCAGATACGGATCAAGCGAGCTGACGCACCAGTTCATCGGGGAGTCGGAAGACAAGCCTGTTTCCACAGCGTGAATGTGACTGGAAAGGTCGCCGTAACATTCTTCGATGCTGTCAAACCCGGATTTTTCGCCAAGAGCGGAAAACCACGGAGTCCAGATATGTGCCGGGATCAATTCCACATCACTTGAGATGTCGAGCGCAATCGCAAGAAGATCGCGGGAATCAAGCCCCAGGATCGGCCTGCCGTCGGATGTGATATTGCCGATGCGGCTCAGTCTGGCCTGGATCTTATCCACCACCTCGAACGATGGGGCCAGCAGAATATTGTGTACTTTGCGCACGCGCCCGTTTTTCTTGTAAATGCTGCTGATTTCTGCTGAAAGCACGAATCTGACCTGATTCGACTCGCGTCCCAGTTCATTGGCCTTGTCAAGATGCAGGCCGGGTTTGAGCCTGAACAGACCCTGTTCTGCCGGTTCGAGTTTATCCTTCAACTCTTTGATCCATCCCGGATGAGTGAAATCCCCGGTCCCTGCAATAGTGATCCCTTTATACCTGCACCAGTAGTCTAAGTGCTCCGGCACCAGCTGACTGCTGGTAGCTAAGGAAAAATGCGAATGAATATGCAGATCAGCGATCAGTCTCAATACACCCTCCAGCCAAAGTGTTCTTCAAAGTGATGATACCACATATTCCATCATTTTTTGCTCGAATGATTTGCCTCGCTTTGCCGCGTTGATTATCTTGATCCAAATCCAATTGCCGGCCATAATCAGTGCAGCGGGGAATACCCGTGAGAGAAGTATCACAGTTTTGGAGGGAGAGTATGAAGAGGACAACAAGTTTCATCAGTCTCGCGATCCTGATTCTGTTCCTGTTTTCATCAGCTGCCGTTCTGCAAGCAGCAAACAAGCCCTGGACGATCATGGTTTACATGGGTGGCGACAATGACTCCACCATGGACAACCAGACCCAGATCGACCTCAACAGATTCGAAACAGCGGGTTCGAACGCTGACCGCAACATCGTGGCCTTATGCGACAGGCTCGATGACGGAATCAAAATCTACTACATAGACAAAGACGATAATGACGGTCAGGTCGTATCCAAGGTAGTCAAGGAAATCCCGGAAGCCAGCACAGGTGACCCCAAAATTCTCACCGATTTCTTCAAATACTGCGCTGAGAACTATCCGGCTGACAACTATCTGCTGGACCTCTGGAACCACGGTGGAGGGATCGATGATCCCAGAAGGGCCGAGCGTGCAAGCAAGGGCATTATATACGATGGCTCGGACTGCATCGCCATGGTCGAGCTGAAAGCCGCCATGGCCGAAGGCAAGACTACTTTCGGCAAAAACATCGCTGTAGTTGAAATGGATGCCTGCCTGATGGGTCTTTTTGAAGTCGCATATCAGATCAAGGACAGCTGCGATTTCGTATCTTTCTCCGAGGAAGTCGAGCCAATGGACGGCATTCCATACAAGGCAATCCTGCCCCAGATCGTTGCAGCTACCACC
>JAQTRI010000496.1 GCA_028711905.1 Candidatus Wallbacteria bacterium
TCTGACTATGGTCACAGAGGTATGAATCGTTCGGAACTTCTGGCACTGCTCGATGAGTTCGATATCAGGCCCACCAAAGGCAGAGGTCAAAACTTTCTATGGGGGGAAGGGAACTTCCGGCGCATAGCCGGATGTGTCCCCCCGGGGTATGATCTGGCTGTTGAGATTGGTACCGGTCATGGTGGTCTTACAGAAGTGCTGGCCGGAATTGTTCCCCGCGTTGTCAGTTTTGATGTTGATGAAAGGCTTTATCGACTCGCACAGAAAAGGCTTGCCGGTCTTGACAATGTTGAACTGCGGCTTTTGGATTTTATGGACGCTGATCCGGGGGAATTTCTTGGCAAAAACGCTGTTGTTGTCGGCAACCTGCCTTACAATGTGGCCAGCAGGATTGTGGTTAATCTCGTACCGTATGGATTTCCCATGCTGTTTCTCATGCAGAAAGAGGTAGGGGACAGGCTGACAGCGGAAAAGAGCACAAGCGGATACGGTTTTTTTTCCGCATACACCGGATATTTTTATCATGTCCGGAGAATGTTCGTTCTGGGGCCGCAGGAGTTTTTCCCCGCTCCCAAGATTCAATCCTCTCTCCTCAGATTCTCTTCACTGGGAAGAGACCACTCCTGTGCCGATGGCTTCCGAATTTTCCTGAAAGAGGCTTTTGCCTGCCGCAGGAAAAAAATGGTTAACAACTTCTCGGGACTGAGCAGGGAAGCACTCGAAAAAGCCATGGCAGAAGCATCGATTTCGGTCGGAGTACGGGCTCAGGAATTATCACCTGAAGCCCTTTACCTCCTGTTCACGGAGTCAGGTCGGATCATGGCAGGAGATTAGCCGTGCTTGATGAATCGTTCGGCAGGCAGGAACTGTATTTTCTGAAAAAGTGGGAAAGTCTTTACGATCGGGGAGTGCTGGATCTTGTCCCTGCTGTCTTTTTTTCCTCGGCTCTGATTTATCATTTTCTTTTTAATGATCTTTTTGTTCTCTGGATGCTGATTCTCGCAGGAATTTATCTTTTTCGGAGTTTTTCGGCTGTGTCTTGTTTTGTGGAAATAATAAGGAAAATCGCAGGCGTCAACAAGGCCGGCAGAACCGGGGAAGAATCGTCCGGCATGGTGTTTTTCTCGCTGTCTGAGAAGAAAATGGTTGTCGGGATACTGCATCTCAAAGGTGTGGTCTGGTCAGGATTCAGACGCTTCTGTTTCTTCTGCTCGGTTTTCTGGTTGACAACAGCCAGATTCTACGGGAGTTCTGAGGCCGTCATAAATTTTGTTGTCCTGCTTGTGAGTAATTTATTTTTCTTAACAGGATGCGATACCGGGTTCTTCAGTCAGAAGACCTTTATCCGCCTTTTGTATCTTGCTGCAATCGGAAACCCGTCACTCAGGGATGCGATCGGTCCGGAATGTTCAGAACCGTTTCTTATGCCGCGCTTACTGACCGGAGCTTTTTTCGGCATGATTTTTTGCGGGGTAATTGCTTTTTGCTGTCACAGGATCACAGGCGGTAGAGTTTTTTAACAACAGATTCACCGGTAAATTTCTCATGAAGTTCCTGATATTTTTTATTTCCCGGATCAATCTCCAGAAGCAATCCGGTCAGGCCGGGGAGTTTGCTTTTATCTCCATATTTTCTGCAGAGTTCGATCACTTCGCAGACCACTTCAGCGACCGGCTTCCCAGTTGACAGGTAACGCTCATACTCAGTTAAGGCTTTGAGAGGTTCCCCCGATTTTCTGTGTATGCGGGCCAGGCAGAGTGATACATCCGGAATTTCATCATGGGATTTCATGTAACGCCTGAAACGGATTTCATCGAGTTTTCGCTGCAGAAAACCTGTGTCCGGATACCCGGATTCCATCAAGGACCGGCACTCGGTGAGCGCGAATTCAAAGTGCTCCAAAGAGATGTGCAGTTCGATGCGCTCTTTGGCCTCAAGTCCGGAAAGGAAAGAGTTGATCGCCCGTTCAAGAGCCGCTTTCGATGGGCTTCTGTCCAGAGCGGTTCGATAGTAACGATAGATCTTCACCCCCTTTTTGCCCTGCCTCAGTAGCATTTCAACTGCCTGATCAAGCAAATCCCAGTTCTGATCACGGCACAGGCAGTCGAGTGAATCGGTTAAAGCGTCAACATCGGGAGTGTCGCAGAGCATGACTGCTCTGATGTGCTGAAGCCCGGTTTCACCAAGCCAGGAAGTAAAGGTTTCCCTGTCCCCAAAGTGGGTTTCTCCCAGACGGCGGACCTCGTCCCATTCGCCTCTTCCGGACAGCACTGCCAGCAGATGATGCAGGGACAGGGGATAACCTGTTTTAGAATAGATGACTCGCAATTCTTCCAGGTAGTCAGCCGGAGCGCAGGAGCTTGTAATGTAATCAAGGGCACGCTGGAACTCATTGAATTCGAGCAGCAGATGAACTATGTCTCTGCGGTTGACCGGAGAGCGTCCGGTGTTGACAAGTTCCATGCCGATTCTGGCCTGAAGGAGTTTCTGATTCTGCTCTCCTGCTTCCTGGAACAGGGTGCCGAGTATAGCGGGCCTGAACTTTTCTCCGATCACTGGAAGCGCGGAACTCAGAAAAGGGTCCACTGCCTGATGGCCGATCAGCATTCTGCATGTTTCCAGTAATTCTTCAGGATCACCGAACATCATGTCTCCCCATATGGCCAGTTCCAGTTTCAGTGAAA
>JAQTRI010000094.1 GCA_028711905.1 Candidatus Wallbacteria bacterium
ACAATTTCTCGTGCACCACCCCGGGAAATATGCTGATTTTCCTTGCGGGTGCTACCCAGACCTTCGCAGGCACAAACACCATCAATGGCACTGCAACAAATCCGATACTGCTCAGGAGTTCTACTGCGGGCTCTGCGTACACTCTTAACTTCATCAGCGCTCCTGCCATCACTTATGCCGACATCAGAGACTGCAACGCAACGGGCACAGGCCTGACCCTGGCATCATGCCGCAACAGCGGCAACAACACAGGCTTTTCATTCAGCCCGCTGCGCTGGCATGGAAGCGTCAGCACTGACTGGGCAGTCAGCGCCAACTGGCAGGAGGGCTTAGTGCCCGGAACATTCGACAATGCGCAGATTCTTTCCGGAGGCAATGCTGCAGTGCTGCCTTCTTCCACGACTGTGCGCGACCTGACAATTGATGCAGGCTCGACATTCAGGCTCAACGGTTACAACCTGACCGTGTCCAATCTGCTGACCATACTCGGCGCACTGGAGCTGACAGGAAATGAAACCCTTACCAAAGGTACTCTTTCCAACAACGGCACAGTCAGATTCACAGGCAATGCAGGTCCATACACCATGCCTGACCTGTCGCCATACAACAACCTGGAATTTACAGGCACAGGCGAATTCCGGCTTGCTGCCGCCATGACTGTTAACGGCAATCTGGCTGTCAGCTCCGGCACATTCACTCCTGATGGCCGGAATATCACTGTCGGCGATGGATCGGTTATCACAGTCAACGGCACATGGGGAACACCCACAGCCGGAACATTCACATGCGCAGGAGACGCCACTTTTGCAGGCAGTTCCGGTATCAGCTTCAATAATCTTTCATGCACGGGCACTGCGTCCACCATCATCTTTGGAGCAGGCAGCACTTATGGCATAGCCGGTACACTCACCGCTTCCGGCACTCCAGGCAGCCTGCTGACATTGAGAAGCAGCGTATCAGGCACGCCGTTCACATTGAACCTGACCTCAGCCCAAAGCGTGGACTTCATCGCCTTATCCGATGCCACGATTACAGGCAGCATACTGACAGCCGACAATTCGCTCTTAACAGGCGTCAGCGGCACATATGATCCAGGCACAGTCGCATCAGGCGGCACTGTCAGCGGTACAATCACGACAGGAGGCAGCCCGGTATATGCAGCCACCATCATGCTTCGTTCCCGCGATCAACTGATCGAAACAGCGTTCACTGACGCAAACGGCGCATATACCATCTCGGGCGTGAGCAACACTGGCGTATATACAGTGTGGGCAGGCAAGAACGGCCTGATCCCTGCTGAAAAATGGGTTTATGCCGAAGCCTCAGGCCAGAGCTTCACAGCCCAGAACATAGCCGCAAACACTGAAGCGTTCCAGTCACTGTCTTCGAATAATTTCCTGACCCTGTCAGGAACCGCTGTTATCGACTATGACCACAATGGCACGACTGAAACAGCCATTGCAGGCACAGCAGTGGAAGCGCGCTCGCTCACAGGAGCCCTGTATGCCGGTACATACCTGACTGATGCCGGATCATACAGCCTGCAGCTTTTCATGGACGATGGATTATTCAATGGCGCAGCAGCAGGCGAAACCGTGCTCATGTATGTCAACGGACTGCGCGCCGGCACATTCGAAGCCGGTGCAGTCAATTCCTTCGGCACATGCAACTTGACCGCACGCAACACCATTGTGCGGCGCTATGCTTTTGCCTCTGGCTGGAACCTGGTGTCCTTCCCCATGGGTTTCTCTGATCCATCGATCCTTGAAGTGTTCAGCGAAGTGGAACAGAGCCTGATCAAGGTCGCGACTTTAACGACAGACCCGCCGGATTCGGGAATCGAAGAGGGCGGCAAGAGTTACATCAATGATCCGCAGTGGACCATGATCAATGATCTTGTTGCAGTGGATTCGTTCCACGCATACTGGGTGAAGATGTCGGCAGCAGGCTCGATGATCCTGGAAGGCTCATGGATTGATCCTGCGATCCAGAGACAGCTTAAACGCGGCTGGAACTACATCGGCTACTGGCCGACAAAAGCCGGATTGCTGCCTGCCTCGTACAATCAGGCCGGAACAGTTATCGGCGCCCTCTCTTCCAGCGGCACACTCGGGTACATGGCAGGCTTTGACACTGCAGTGGAGAATCCTTCCAATCCTGGAGCCAAGCTCTTGATCAATTCAGCTGCCAACTTCCAGAACGAGATCGGCTCCATGCAGCCAGGCAAGGGATATCTGGTGTATCTGAACCAGGACGGGACACTGGGGTATACACCGTAGTAATAATTGATCGTAGGGGCGCAGCATGCTGCGCCCCTACTGGTTAATTCTTCATTCCTGTGATAATATTTCCCCATGAAAACCCAGAACCTCACCATCATGTTCACTGACATCAAAGGCTTTACCCAGCGCACATCCGGCGCATCGAGGGAAGGTCTGCACGATCTTCTGAGCCGCCACGAAAAACTGCTTACCCCGGTTGTGAAAAAATTCGGCGGCCGTATTGTCAAAACCATTGGTGATGCTTTTCTGGTAGTGTTTGAATCACCTACCAATGCTGTGCTGAGCGGTATCCTGATTCAGGAAGCGCTCAGGGACTACAACATATCAATGCCTGAAAATGAACGAATCATGGTGCGGATATCTCTCAATTCCGGAGAAGTGGAGTTGCGTGACGGCGATGTATTTGGCGAGGCGGTCAATATCGCTGCCCGTATTGAGGGCATCACAGAGGCGAATGAAATCTATTTTACCGAATCTGTGTATCTGGCCATGAACAAAAGTGAAGTGCCCTCGAGTGAAGTCGGATATCGTCTGCTCAAAGGCATCCCACACGAAATTAAAGTCTACCGTGTAATTCAGGACCACCAGTCCATCGATTTCAAGGAACTTATTACACGCTTGAGAGAAACAGAATCCCGTCCCGGTGCCACCCGCAAAAAGTATCTTGCAGCAATCTCTGCCATAATCATGGTACTGGCCTGTTCCATCTTTTACTGGTGGAGTGGCACATCCGGCAGAGTCCTGTCAGGAATCCAGTCAGCCCTTACCCAGGATAATCTTCCGTTAGCCAAGGCCAGATCCAGTACCATGGCCGCCAGATTCCCTGGAGATCCTTCCACAATCAGGGCCTGCAACCTGGTTCTGCATGCAGAAACAGCCAAGCTGTGCCGGGAAAAGCGATTCACTGAAGCTATGGAACTGATCTCTCGCAGCCGAAATGAGCATTCCTGGCTCGACACATCAGATGCGGAAAAAAAAGTATTGCTCTTCCAGGCAGCCTTTCCGCTGGAATCAGGCGATTTGTCAACCTCTGAGCGGCGGTTCGCCGAAGTGCTGGCCAGATACCCTGAAGACAGGGAAGTCTGGCAGGCCATTGTTAAAAGTATCGGTGGTGTTTACAATAACAATGTATTCACCACAGCCTTTGAAGCTGCGAACAAACTTGCGCAGTCTGATCCTGATCCGGACCCGAAGATCGGTGAGATTATTTTTCACGGTCTGCTCAATTCCATGTCTTCCTATTCAGTCAATAGCGAACAGATACAAATTCTGAAACATAAATTCCCGGAAACAGCCAACATTGCTAAAAGATTTCTCTGCCACAATCGGTTCCGCATCAGAACCAATGCCGCTGTCCTGAAAAACGCCATTTCACCCTCGGACACGGTCGAAGCACTGGAAATGCACTTTTTCAACCTGACCCATCTGACAGGCACCGGTCGGATGGATACTGATGATGACGATGCAGATCTTGAAACAGGCGTTATTCCCGTAGAGGAAGACATATACTGGCTGAATCTGGCTCTGGAATTCATAGACGCCGCATCAGATCACCCGGAATGGCAGGAATGGAAAAATCGCGCCAGGATTTCAGGATTCAAAATGATACCGTCCCTGCTTGCCGAAAACGATACTGTCGAGATTGTCTTTGAACTCCTGATCAAAGCCTTCCCTGTCGAAACCAGATCAGCGCTGCCGGCATGGCTCACGGATACGATTAACCTTCCGGTTCGCTGCTCTGCCTTGTGGCTGATGCCTTTCGTGGGTACTGTCGAAACCTTTGACGCCGATGTTTTCCACGAGCAGAGCATGTGTGAAACCCTGGCCGGGTATTTTCCGGAGAGCTATGCTGTGCTTTTCGAGATGGCTCTAGAACATTTCAAGGCCAAGCTCAATGGAGCCGAAAGAGAGAAGGCCTTAAGAATTCTAAAAAAAGCCATTTCTTCACTTGACCGTCATATCGCATACTCTTCCACAGCAGAAGGCGTGGAGGACAGCCTGGCATTTTCGATCCCAATGATGATGGAATTCAAAAATTCAATTGAGGTATTGATCGGGAATTAGCTTCAGCGTTACAAACATATCAACCGGGAGATCTGACATGAACATTTTCAAAACATCCTGCATCACTGCAATGATTCTTTCGGCCGCACTGTCTTGCGGTTGCGGCAAACCTCAACCCCCTGTAAAAAGCCCTTCCACTGCCGCAGGAGTTCCCGCTCCAACAGCGGCAACATCCGAACAGCAACAGGTGAGAAAATTCAAGGCCGGCCTGATCTATGTCGGGCCTGTCGGAGATTATGGCTGGTCCAATGCCCATGAACTGGCCAGACTGCAGGTGATGAAAAAAATTCCCTGGCTGCAGTCAATTGTCGTGGAATCAGTACCTGAAGCAGACTCAGCCCGGGTCATAGACCGTCTGATCCTTGAAGAAAAATGCGATGCAGTTTTCACAACCAGCTTTGGATATATGGACGCAACTGTTGACGCAGCCAAGCGCTACCCGAATAAATTATTCATGCACTGCTCAGGCTATAAGAGAGAAAAAAACCTCGGCACCTATTTCGCTGAACTGTATGAAACCTATTATCTTTGCGGACTGATGGCTGGAGCGCTTTCTAAGACCGGGAAAATCGGCTATGTCGGAGCCCATCCGATCCCGGAAGTGGTCAGGCATATCAATGCCTTTGCCATTGGCATCAGGGAGATCAATCCTGAAGCTAAGCTGTCTGTAAAATGGCTGTTTTCCTGGTATGACCCTGCCAAAGCCAAGGAAGCGGCTGAAGCGCTTGTTGCAGAAGGGTGTGATGCCATTTCCTTTACTGAGGACTCCCCAGCTGTGATCCAGGTCGGCGAGGCTCATACCAATGCCGGGAAACCAGTCTACACATTCAGTCACTACAGCGCCATGCTCAAATTCGGCGAGAACTCGGTTGTGTCCGGCCAACTCGTGGACTGGACCGGCATGTATGAAAAAACCCTTTCCGCGATGCATACCGGAACCTGGCAGAGCGAGGACCTGTGGTGGCTTCTGAAAGAAGGCGCTGCTGTACTCGGCGCAGATTTCCGGCAGACCATCAATTACCGTCACATCGATATGCTGAAGGGAGTCACCAGGGAAATCGAGGGATTTGGCGCAATCAACGCATATGACCTTGTGAACAAACGACTGGATCAGATGAAGGCCGATCCACGGTCATTTGATCCCTTCACCGGTCCGATCAAGGACCAGACAGGCGCAATCAGGATACCTGAAGGACATGTCGCGGATCATGACGCGCTCTGGTCCATGGACTGGTTCGTGGAAGGCGTGGAAGGCAGGACTTCGCAGTGAAACTTCACGAATGCCAATGATATTCTCTGACAGCAGATGCAGGGTAGTTTTCTGCACGATTCTGTTTATTTCCCTGCTTCAGGCCTGCGGCATGAAAACCGTGAATCCTGCCGCAGACACCGGAGGACCCCCTGCCTATCAGGATGATACCGGCAGCCTGTCGTACGGCGGCACCCTGATTCAGGCCGTTTCCATTGACGCCGTTAACCTGAACCCAGTGCTGTGCATGGACTCCTATTCACGGGCCATTGCGGCCAGGATCTTTGACAGCCTGGTCAGATTCAACTCCAGCATGGAAATCTCGGCCTGCCTTGCCGATACCTGGGAAATGTCTTCAGACTGCATGTCGATTACATTCGGCCTTAAACGGAATATCCTCTGGCAGGATGGAATGGAATTCACCTCAGCTGATGTGAAGTTCACTTACGAAAAGCTGCTTGACCCGATGGTCAAATCCCCGCGCAGGCAGAGATTTGATTTTATCAGAGCTATACATGTTCCGGGTCCCTATGAGGTCAGGTTTGACTTCAACTCTCCCTTTTCAACAGCCCTCTGCCGCTTCATCATGTTCATAATCCCAGAACACATATTTTCCGAGTGCGATTTCAACGACAATCCGCACAACCGGTTCCCCATAGGCACAGGACCTTACAAATTTGTCGGATGGGACAAGGGAGATCGGATTATACTCGAGTATTTCGCCGGATGTCACTCGGGACGGCCATTCATTGACCAATACATCATCAAGGTAATCCCTGATCAGTCAGCATTGTTTCAAGGGCTCCTTGGTGGTGAGATTGATGTTGCGTTGATGAATTTTGATCAGTACTTGAGACATGCGTCGGATCAGGACTTCAGCGCAAAATTCAACATATACCGGTACAGGCCTGGTACAGGTTACACCTTTGTCGCTTACAACAATCGGAATGAGCTGTTCAGCAAGGAATTCCGCCGCGCCCTGTCTCTGGCTGTAGACACAGAAAACATCATGAAAGATGTCTATCATGGCTACGCCAGCCGGATTACCGGACCTTTCGCATCTTCATCGCAGGCCTACGACCAGTCAATAGTTCCCCTGCCGTACTCACCCGGGGAAGCTGAATCGATCCTGAAAAACTGCGGCTGGACCGACACCGACCAGGACGGCATACTGGACCGCAACGGCAAAAAACTAAGCCTGAGGTTCTCCTTATCCGGAGGTTCAGCAGTCACCAGACTCCTTGTTGAAGCGGTCAGTTCTTGCTGGAGAAGGCTGGGAGTGCAGGTCACCCTTGAGGTTCAGGAATGGAGCGATTACTTAAAAAGTATCCGAAGCGGAGAGTTCGACATGTTTCTCCTGTCGATCGAAACCGAAAGCGACCCGGACCAGTCACTCGTCTAGCACTCATCCGGCATACCAGATCCATCGCGCGGAAATGAGGGAATGAATCTGGCAGGGTACAAAAACTCTGAGGTTGATGCACTTTGGATGAAAGCCAGAGGTATCCTGGACCATGCTGATAAAATTGCCGTTTACCACCGGATTCACAGCCTTATATTCGATGACCAGCCCTGCCTGTTCCTGTTCACTAACGATGTAATCTATGCAGTAGACAAGAGGGTCAGAGGCATTACGCCGACACCTGCCGGCCTTTTTCACAATCTGTCTTACTGGTTCATTCCAAAAGAGATGCAGGAACAGTGAAACATCTGTAGAATTCATTCATGCATGACAGGCCTGTCTTACAGCTTGACGCCATTTCCCGCAGCTTCGGCCCGGTCCAGGCCCTCTCAGAGGTCTCCATAGACCTGAAACCCGGCGAAATTCTGGGGCTTCTCGGAGCGAACGGCGCAGGCAAAAGCACATTGATGAACATCCTCTGCGGCCTGCATCGACCGGACAGCGGACAGATAAATATCAACGGCTCCAAAGCTGACATTCGTTCTCCTGCTGAAGCAGCCGGACTCGGAATCGGCATGGTGCACCAGCACTTTATGCTTGTGCCTAACATGACTGTCTCTGAAAACATCGCGCTTTCCCTGTTGCATTGCCCGTTCTTCAATCCGCTGTCCGGGCTCGAAAAATCAATCAGGGAACGCTCTGAGCAGTTTGGCCTCACTATCTCACCTGACGAATTTGTCATAAACCTGTCGGCCGGGGAGAGGCAGCGCGTTGAACTGATGAAGGTATTACTGCTTTCTCCGCGCATTCTCATTCTTGATGAGCCGACATCTGTGCTGACGCCCAGAGAGGCTGCTGCTCTGTTTGCCGTCCTGCGCAGGTTCTCAAGCGAAGGCCGTTCCGCCATTTTCATCTCTCACAAGCTGGAAGAGGTGATGCAGATTACAAATCGAGTGGCTGTCATGAAAAATGGCCGCCTTTCCGGAGTTGTGACCACAAAGGAAACCGACTCGCATGAACTGGCGCGTCTTATGCTTGGATCAGGCACAGCAGGTGCCGGAAACGCTGGCTGTGTCCGCCAGGGAGACAAGACACTGGATGTGTCGTCACTGACGGTTATCGGAGATTCCGGCACTCAAGCGCTTACCAATGTTTCATTCTGCATCCGTTCAGGCGAAATCCTCGGCATAGCCGGCGTGTCCGGCAATGGTCAGAGGGAACTGTCGGAAGCTATCTGCGGGTTGCGCCCGGTTCACAGCGGCAGAATTTTCCTCAATGGAATCGACCTGGCAGGGAAAAGTGTCAGGAGCATCAATGAGGCAGGAGTTTCCGCAATCCCGGAAGAGCGTATCCACTATGGCGTAGCTGCTGGTCTTTCCATTACGGACAATGCGATCCTTAAGGATTACTACCAACAGCCGTTTTCAGTCAATCACATGCTGCAGAATGAAGCGGCCCGAAACCACGCATCCGGAATAATCATGCAATACCAGGTTTCCGCCCCGGGCCAGGATACACCTGTCAGGTATCTGTCCGGAGGCAACATCCAGAAGGTAATCGCCGGTCGTGAAATTGAGCGACGGCCGATACTCCTGATCGCTTCGCACCCGACCTATGGTCTTGATGTCGGTGCCACTGATTTCATCAGATCCCAGCTACTCCTTCTGCGACACAGTTCAGCGATTCTTCTGATCTCTGAAAGTATCGATGAACTGATCCGCCTCTGCGACAGGATCGCAGTGATTTGCGCAGGCAGAATCACCGGTGAATTTCTCCCTGGAGAAGTCACTCTGGAACAGATCGGTCTGATGATGGGAGGCGAGTCTGTTAATCTTTGAAAAGAGGTATACCGGAAGCAGAAAACTCTTCCTGCTCATCAATCTTTCAGCGCTACTTCTGGCCGTGTCCGCAGCCGGCCTTGTGTTTGCCGTTCAGGGAGTCAACCCCTGGACTGCTCTATGGAAGATTTTCGGCGGTTCATTCTGCCGCTCTTTCGGCTTTTTTGAAACAATGACCAAAGCTATTCCACTGATCCTGATCAGCGCTGGATTGTCCATTGCCTTCAGGGCTCGATTCTGGAACATCGGCGCTGAAGGTCAGCTCCTGTTCGGCTGCATCCTGGCCACGGGGGTCGGCCTGCATTCATCCTCTCTTCCATCATATTGTGTGCTGCCGTTGATGTTTCTGGCAGGCGCGACAGGAGGAGCGTTGTGGGGCACACTTCCTGCCCTGCTACGCGAAAAATACAGAGTCAATGAGGTGATTTCCACCCTGATGCTCAACTACATTGCTGCCGAGGCTGTCCAATACCTGATATACGGTCCATGGAAAGGCAAGACCCAGTGGGGATTCCCCTACACGGACAATTTCCCCCCTGCAGCCTCCCTGCCAGTAATCCCAGGCACCAGGATTCACTGGCTGACACTGCTCATCGGCTTAGTCATGGCCTGTGCCGCATACTTCCTGCTGGAACGGTCCAGCATGGGGTTTGAGATCAGGGTTTCTGGGGAAAACCCTGAAGCAGCGAGAAGATCCGGTATTTCTCCATTAAGGGTTTCCCTGCTGGTGATGGGGCTGAGCGGGGGCTTAGCCGGCTTAGCCGGCACAGGGGAGCTGTGCGGAGTCCACCATCATCTGACATACCCGTGGGCCATCTCGTCAGGCTACGGTTTCACAGCCATTATCGTGGCCTGGATGGCCATGCTCAATCCTCTCTGGTGCATCCCGGTTTCTCTGCTCTTTGCCGGGCTTCTGGTCGGCGGAGACGCCATTCAGACCTCTCTGGGCCTGCCTTTTGCCACTGTCAATGTGTTCAATGGCGCAATTCTATTCTTTCTGATGCTTGCCGAATTTTTCCGGGAAAACAAAATTTCCCTGAAAAGGAGTGCCAGTGCCGGGGCTTGAAATGACTGTTTCCATAATCGGCAGGGCACTGGCTGCCGGCACACCACTGCTGCTGGCCACTCTTGGCGAGATATACTGCCAGCGGGCTGGAATCATGAACCTCGGGATCGAAGGCATGATGGCTGTAGGCGCAGTCAGCGCATTCTGGGCATCCAGTCTGACAGGAAATCCCTGGCTGGGGCTCGCTGCCGCCGCCGGCGCGGGGGTAGCACTTTCCCTGCTTCACGCTGTCTCGACTGTGCTGTTCCGCTCCAACCAGATCGTGTCAGGACTGGCTCTCACCATGCTTGGCCTGGGGCTGTCAGGAGTGTTCGGCAAATCTTTAGTAGGCAAACCTCTTGCGCACAGGTTTCTTCCGCTCCCTCTTCCGTTTCTGTCCGATCTTCCGTTTATCGGGCCATCCTTATTCAGCCAGGACCCGGTATTTTATCTGGCGGTTCTACTCTGGATCTTCCTCTGTGTCCATTTCCTGTATACCCGTCACGGACTGCGGTTAAGGGCTGTCGGCGACCACCCGCTGGCAGCTGAGACCATGTGCGTGCCTGTTATCCGCTACAAAATGCTGG